>SCST01000174.1 GCA_004299465.1 Methylovulum sp.
GTGGCGAACGAGAGACTCAGGACGGCTGGGGCGCCGCAGGCATTAGCGGTCGCGTGATTTTTGCCGCTTGCTTGGGTTGGGAGACCCAAAACAAGCTTTCGCAAAAATAGCGACTCCCCGCTACCGCGTAAAATCGCCTGCACCGCTTATTCCCGTACATGCTGACATAAGGCTGCCCAAATATGCCGCACATGCAACAACACAGCCGCAAGATGCGCATTGACTTTTTAATCGTAGGCCAGGGGCTGGCCGGCAGCTTGCTGGCTTGGGAGCTGTTGGGGCGAGGCTGCAAGATATTGATTGTCGACAACGGCGACGAAAACGCCTCGCAAGTTGCCGCGGGACTGATTAACCCCGTTACCGGCATGCGTTTTGTAAAATCAGCCGATGTCGATTATTTGCTGCCCGCCGCAAAGCAATGCTACCGGCAGTTAGCTGACTTTTTCCGGCAGGACTTTTACCTGGAAAGACCGATGCTGCGACTGTTCCGCAGTGAGGCGGAATATAACAACGCCCAAAAACGCTTGCTGGAGCCCGCCTACCAGGCCTATTTAGGCGAATGCCGTAAACCGGGAAAACCGACCGGGCATTTTTGCGCGCCGTTTGGTTTCCTGGAGCAAAAACAAACCGGCTATTTATTAACCCGGCCGTTGTTAAACTGTCTAAAAGACTTTTTCACTGCGAGAACCTGCTACAGGCAAGCCGGTTTTAATGTCGGCGACATCCAGTTCCAGCCCGTCTTGCGCTGGCAGGATATACAGCCGGCACGGATTATTTTCTGCGAAGGCTACCGCTGCGCACAAAACCCGTGGTTTTCATGGCTACCGTTGCAAGCGGCCAAAGGCGAGATATTAACGCTGGAACACTCGTCCGCCATACCCGATACGCTGTTGAATTACGGTAACTGGCTAATTCCGTTAGCCAAGCGGCAAATACGCATCGGCGCAACCTTCGACCCTAAACACCTGGACACCCAAACCACCGGGCAGGCTAAAACCACGCTGTTAAATGCGCTCAGGCCATTCTGCGCCGACTTGGCAGAGGCCAACTGCATCCGGCATCAAGCCAATATCCGCCCTTGCACGCTGGACAAACAACCGTTTATCGGCATCCATCCCAGCCGCAAACAGCTTGCCGTTTTCAATGGCTTCGGCGCCAAAGGCAGTCTGCAGATACCGTGGTACAGCCGGCGATTCGCGGACGCGTTATTGCACAACCGCCCCCTGCCCTCCGATATCCAACGTTTTTATGCAACGCATTTCCCTGATTAAGCTCGCGCATGAAATCATCGGCGATGCGTTGCGCCCCAGCGATATTGCTGTGGATGCGACGGTCGGCAACGGCCATGATACGGCCTTCCTGGCCGATTGCGTCGGCCCGTCGGGACGCGTATACGGCTTCGACAGCCAGCAACAAGCGCTGGCAGCGGCCTTGGCAAAGCTGGGCATGCGCACCGGCGTGACATTGATACACGCCAGCCATGCCGATATGTCGGCAAACATTCCCGTGCAATTTCACGGCAAAGTCCGCGCCTGCATGTTCAATCTCGGCTATTTGCCGGGCGGCGATAAGCGACTGGTCACGCATGTCGATTCAACCCTGGCGGCGTTAACATGCGCGGGCCGGGTTCTGGCGACGGGCGGTATCCTCACCGTAATTGCCTATCCCGGCCATCCCGGCGGAGAACAGGAAACAACGCAAGTAAAACATTGGTGCGGACAACTCGATGCCGGGCAGTTCAACGTTAAAACCGTTTACAGCGATAAAGGCAATGCCGCAGCACCGAGATTGTTCGTGATTTGCAAAACCGGCGGGGCCGCTTGATTAACGTATCCCAGCGTAGCGCTTTTAGTCGATGCCGACTGCAAAAGGGGATGGCGTTCCGGACGGCACCAGCGGGTCGCCGCCCCATTCAGGGTAATCATCGGTCAAGGTCTTCATGAACGCGACGATGGCCTTCTCTTCAGCAGCGCTCAAAGCCAAATTGCCCAACTCGTCATGATTCACATTCCTGGCGACTTCAGGTTCAGGCCAGCCTGAAATTGCAAAGCCCTGGCTTCGATTATCCGGGACCGTTCCCAAGGTATCGCGGGTATTGTAAAAATGCACGACCTGTTCCAATGTCGCAAAAACACCGTTATGGCCGTAAGGCGGCGTAATCGCAATATTCCTCAAGCTCATGACCTTATGCTTGCCTTTCTCATCCCGGTTAGGGTCCAGCTTTTTAATATCGGGGCGCCCGCCAAGGCCTAAGTTGGGCTCAGGATTGCCGGGTATGCTGACATTACGCGGCACACCGATGTTGTCATAAGTAAAATCGGTAAACAGCGGCGGCATCAGCCGCCCTTTTTCATCCGTGCCGGCTTCACTGATATGGCAGGCAGCACAATTGCCCTTAGCGGCATCATTGAAAAGTGCCAGGCCCTGTTTTTCCAACGGCGTCAACCGTGTCATGCCGGCCAGTACAAAATCGAATTTGGAATTGAATTTATTGAACACCGCGCTTTTTTCAAAGGCGGCTATCGCCTGCGCCAGATGCAGGTAAACGTCGCTGACCGCTGCCGGCGTCGGTTCATTAAACAGCGCATTTTGAATATGAGGCACGGCATTTAAATCCAGGCCGTAAGCTTTCAAAAACCTTTCCCTATAGGCCGGATTCTCCTTTAACCGGCTCACGACCGCCCATTCATTAGGCATCGCCATTTCCACGGGATTTAAAAAAGGTTTTTTAGCCTGCTCGGTCAAATCGGTCGCGCGACCGTTCCAGAATTGCCCGCCGACATACAGCCCTTCTGTTTCATCCCAATGAAACAGCGGACTAAAAGCCGCATAACCCACGCTGGGAG
This sequence comes from Methylovulum sp., assembly GCA_004299465.1. Taxonomy (GTDB): domain Bacteria; phylum Pseudomonadota; class Gammaproteobacteria; order Methylococcales; family Methylomonadaceae; genus Methylovulum. The sequence goes on from SCST01000174.1 coordinate 2,847, forward strand.
TATTTAATGTACCGGTCGCAAACGGAACCGAGCCTAGTGAAACCGGCGTGCCTGTTATGCCGTTTTGCGGGTCGGCAAACGCAGGTGCCGACAGGCCAGCCCCGGCATCCCGCGCTACCCCTGTCAGGGCGTGACAGGTTTCGCAAGCCTGGTTCCTGTTGGTTGACAGGTTTTTATCCTTATACAACAGCTTGCCCAATTGCTGCTCATAGGTCAGCGTTGTTTGGGCATGGGCGGTAAAACCAAGACTCAGCAGGGCAATGAAAAGGGCGGGCTTTTGGGGCATGGCTAAACATCCTCTAAAATTTAGTTCAGGAAAAACAGTCAGATATATTTGCTAATAAGAATGATTATTATTTAATAAGCCAAGAATGTCAATCTGCTTTTCACTGCCTCTGCAAATCACAACATAACTATTCAGTCCCTTACTTGTAGGGCGTGCTGCGCGCGCCATCAACGGACTGGCACGTTATCCACGCGCCGGAGAAGGCGCGCGCGGCACGCCCTTCAGTTAAGGATCTGAATAGTTACATCGCAACAACTCGCGGACAATCTGCTATCATTGCGCTCCCTTTTTCTCCAGTCTACTGAAGGACACCTCATGTCAGAATTTAATAACGTCTCCGTCGTCAAAAAAGCCAATGTCTATTTCGGCGGCAATGTCAGCAGCCGCACCCTTCGTTTTGCCGACGGCTCGTTAAAAACCCTGGGCTTCATGTTGCCGGGCGAATATACCTTTAACACCGCGGATAAAGAATTGATGGAAATTATCGACGGCGATCTTGAGGTTTTATTGCCCGGCTGCGAGCAATCGCAACACGTAAAAGGCGGCGAAGCATTTGATGTCCCCGCCAATGCCCAATTTACGGTAAAAATCAATACCGCCACCGACTACTGCTGCTCATTTATTAAATAAGCGATGGAAAAAGTCGCTATCTTTGCCGATGTGCAGAATATTTATTACACGACCCGGCAGGCTTACCAGCGGCATTTTAACTATAGCGCCTTCTGGTCGGCGGCAACGACCGGCCGGGATGTCATCGCCGCATTGGCCTATGCGATCGATAAAGGCGACAGCAAACAGAAAAATTTTCAGCAGATACTTGGCACCATCGGCTTTGATGTTAAGTTAAAACCGTTTATCCAACGTAGCGATGGCTCGGCAAAAGGCGACTGGGATGTCGGCATTACGCTGGATGTGATCGACTATGCAGCCAAAGCCGATGTCGTCATCCTGCTATCGGGAGACGGCGATTTCGATGCATTGCTGACTAAAATCCGCGATGTCCATGCCGTAACCACGGAAGTATACGGCGTAGCCGCATTGACCGCCCCGTCACTGATTCATGCCAGCGATCGCTTTATCGCGATCGACGATAAGCTGCTGCTATAAAATACCTTAGAAAAAACCTGATAAAATGCCGGCCTGGATTTCCGGTCCATCCGTTTCGGCACGGAAACCGGGAAACTGCTCCTGCCTTCTGAGCCTTTTATGAACCGATTCGGCGTAAAAACCAGCTTTCTACCCTACAAAACCTAATGGAACATTACCTTGATTTCTACAGCTAACATCACGATGCAGTTTGGGGCCAAGCCCCTGTTTGAAAATATCTCCGTCAAATTCGGCGACGGCAACCGTTACGGCCTGATCGGCGCGAACGGCTGCGGCAAATCGACCTTGATGAAAATATTGAGCGGCGAACTGGAGCCTTCGGCCGGCAATGTCAGCGTCAGCCCCAATGAACGTCTCGGCACATTGCGCCAGGACCAGTTCGCTTTTGAAGACTTCAGCGTCATCGATACCGTCATCATGGGCCATAAAGAACTCTGGGCCGTCAAACAGGAACGCGACCGCATTTACTCGCTGCCGGACATGTCCGAAGAAGAAGGCATGCAAGTTGCCGAACTGGAAGTCGAGTTCGCCGAGCTGGACGGCTATACCGCCGAATCGCGCGCCGGCGAGATACTGTTGGGCCTGGACATCCCGCTGGAACAACATTACGGCCTGATGAGCGCCGTGGCACCAGGCTGGAAACTGCGCGTCTTGCTGGCGCAGGCGCTGTTTGCCAACCCCGACATCATGCTGCTCGACGAGCCGACCAACAACCTCGACATCAACACGATACGCTGGCTTGAAGACATACTCAACGACCGCAACTGCACGATGATCATCATCTCGCATGACCGGCACTTTTTAAACAGCGTCTGTACGCATATGGCCGACCTGGATTACGGCGAATTGCGCGTTTATCCGGGTAATTATGATGACTACATGATTGCCGTAACGGAAGTGCGCGAACGCTTACTGTCCGGCAACGCGAAGAAAAAAGCCCAGATTGCCGAATTGCAGACCTTCGTCAGCCGTTTTTCCGCCAACGCCTCCAAAGCCAAACAGGCGACGTCGCGCGCCAGGCAACTGGAAAAAATCAAGCTGGATGAAGTCAAGCCGTCTAGCCGCGTTAACCCGTTTATCCGCTTTGACCAGACGAAAAAACTGCACCGCCTGGCGCTGGAAGTCGAAGGCTTAAGCAAAGGCTATACTGAAAAACCGTTGTTTGAGAACCTGAACCTGATGATCGCCGTCGGCGAACGTGTCGCGGTGATCGGCCCTAACGGTATCGGTAAATCGACCTTGCTGAAGACGCTGGTCGGCGATTTAGCGCCCGATACCGGCACTGTTAAATGGTCGGAAAACTCCGAAGTCGGCTATTTTCCGCAAGATCATGCCGAGGACTTTGCCGAAGACCTCAGCCTGATTAACTGGATGGGGCAATGGCGTAAGGAAACGGATGACGACCAAGCCATACGCGGCACATTAGGCAGACTGCTGTTTTCGCAGGATGAAATCAACAAACCCGTCAAGGTGCTGTCCGGCGGGGAAAAAGGGCGCATGCTGTTCGGCAAATTGATCTTGCAAAAAAACAACATCATGGTCATGGACGAGCCGACCAACCATCTTGACATGGAATCGATAGAGTCGCTGAATGGCGCGCTGGAAAATTATCCGGGCACGTTGATTTTTGTCAGCCACGACCGTGAATTCGTCTCATCACTGGCGACACGGATTATTGAATTAACGCCTAACGGTATTGTTGATTTCACCGGTAATTATGACGATTACCTGAACAGCCAAGCGTGATGGATCGCAATGCACCGATGCCCGAACAAAATGAGCGGAAAGAAAAAAACAGCTTACAAAAATTCAGGGGACTGCAAAATTGATTTTGCATCATGTCATCGCGCCCTCGGCGGCTCGGTACCGGAACAGGCGCGCACGGCGCGCCCTACGTTTCGCGTGACAATTAGGCGTTGCCGGTTTTCAAAACTTAGACCTTTTCTCAGATCGGAAGAGC
>SCST01000175.1 GCA_004299465.1 Methylovulum sp.
TAGGCTACAAAATAGTCAAAACGGGCCGACCGCGGGTTATTACGATTTTTGACCATGTCATTAACAGGATTCCCTTTTTAAACACTATCTACCGGGTGCTTATAAAAGTTATCAATATGTTTTCGTCACATGATCAAAGATTTGCCAAGGAAGTTGTGTATGTGGAATATCCAAGCCCCGGTATTTGGGTACCGGCTTATGTCACCAACCGGCACGATGACAAATATGTGCTGTTTATTCCAACCTCGCCCAATCCCACTTCGGGCTTTACCGTCATCGTTGATAAATCCAAAATAATAAAATCCGAGATGGATATCGAAGAAGCCACGAGCTTTATTGTCAGCATTGGCGTTGATTACAACAAGTCAGTGGAAATGACCGACCTGCCCTGATAGCAGGCCGGCCATAGAAGACCGGCATCCCCTTAGGCTATACCGGCTAAAACGTTTCCTTAAAAGGCCTCAGGTCCAGCTCATGCGTCCATGCGCTGGGATGCTGCTGATGCAGTGCCCAATAAGTCTGCGCTATCGCGTCGAGTTGCAGCAAACCGTCGCTGCCTTTGGCTTTAACATAGTCAGGGAACTGCTGCCGTGCCCTGTCGCCATCAATCACGCCGTCGATAACGGCATGCACGACATGAATGCCTTGCGGCCCAAACTCCCTGGCCATACCTTGCGCTAAGGCCCGTAAACCGGCTTTTGCCGCCGCAAACGCGGTAAATGGCGGCTTTGCCCTTAACGATGCCGTTGCGCCGGTAAAAAACAGGCTGCCCTGATGCCTGTCCTGCATGGCGTTAACGGCGGCTTTGCCGAACAAGAAAGCACCGAGGCAATTCTGCCGCCATAAGGCCGTAAACGTTTCCGTATCCGTTGCCAGCAACGGCGATGGTCTATTGCTGTCTACATTATAGGCGGCAATATCAACGCTATAGCCTTGTTGCTGCACGACGCCGAACAAGCGCGCGACATCCTGTTCAAGCGTTGCATCGGCTACCACGACAGTCACCGAGCCGCCCTGTTGCCGGATATGCCCGGCAACCCGCTGCAACTTATCTTCGCTGCGGCCGGCTATGAAAACGTGTAAACCTTTTCCAGAAAAATAGCCGGCAAGTGCCGCCCCCAATCCCTGCTGCGGGCCTACGCCGATGATAACGGCTGAACATGGCTGCACCACTATCTTCCGGCCTCAACAGCAGCTGGCACCTCGATTAACTGGCCGGTTTTGACATCATAGATATAGCCGTAAACGGGAATGTCGGACGGCACCAACGGATGCGACTTGATGCGCACAACATCTTCCAAAACGCTTTGCGCCTGGTCTCTAATCGTCAGCCAGTCGATATATTTGCCTTCGGCAGAGCCAGGACCTTCACAGCAATCATGCCAGCCATCCGCATCGATAGACGCGGTCTTCAAGCTGTGCGACAGCAAGTCGCGCATGATTTCATCGTTAAAGGTTTCCATGCCGCAGTCGGTATGGTGAATGACGAACCATTCCCGCGTTCCGAGTAATTTGTAGGAAATGACCAGCGAGCGTATCGCATCGTCGCTGGCCCTGCCGCCGGCGTTGCGTATAACATGCGCATCGCCTTCGGAAAGACCCGCATATTTGGCGGGATCAAGACGCGCATCCATACAGGTCAGTATTGCAAAATGCCGTCCCGGAGGCATCGGCAAATCGCCTTTATCAAAGCCGGCAACATAATCGCGGTTAGCCATTAAAACTTCATTCAATATCGTAGACATCATTATTCCTCGTGGTGATTGTTGTTATATTCGCTTAAATAACCCTGTCCTATGTAAGGCGCGCCTTCTACGTCTAGGCTGCTTAGGCAGTGTACCAAGCCTTTGGCGCGCGCGGCGCGCCCTACATAGGATACAAAGGACAAGAGTTTTATAGGGGACTACTATTTTCTGCCGAATATCAATGAAAAATTATTGGCCGGCATATCGATTTGTTCTTTTAATTCCAGACCATATTTTTCCGCCGCTTTTTTCAGGTCGGCGACATCTTTCAGTCCCCATTCCGAAACACCCGCGGAACTTAAGGTCTCATGAAACGCCTTGTTGGAATCGGTCGTAAACGCGCCTTCAACCTGGAATGGCCCGTAAATCAGTAAAAAACCGTACTTGTTCAGCAAATGAGACGCACATTCCATCATGCCGTCGGCAATTGAAACAGGCGCGACCTGAAAAATATTGATACAAAAAATGGCTGAAAAATCGCCTTTCCTGTCCAGGTTAAACCAGGTTTCAGGTTGGGTTAAGTCCAGGTGCGCAGGGTCGGCGATATTATCATGGCCGTGGTCGACGGATAATTTCTTAATATTGTCAAAAACAGCCTTGTCCTTATCGGAAGGATGGAAATGCAAATGCTCAAAATGCGGCGCAAAATAATTGATATGCATGCCGCTGCCGCTGGCAAGCTCCAGCACCCGTCCAGGCGCTTTAGGCAGTTTTTCTTTTAACACCCCCAGCAAAGGTTCGCGGTTACGGTTTCCGGCCCATGCGACATATTCGCTTAAGGGATGCGGGTCTAACGGTGGTTTTTCTTGATTCATCACTAACTCCTCATTGTTTTTATAATAGCAAGCAAGAAACAGCAAATACCGAGCCAGCCTGTCATAATAGTAATTTCCTTGTAATACAGTCAGTTATTTTTTGACTTTACCGGGTTAATGAAATCGTGCTTCAATTAGCGAAAACCTATTTCCCAATAAAGCCATGAACCCATCCTCTCTTTCCGGTTTAACGCCGATATTCTTTTTGCAAACGTTTATCCTGGAACTCATGCACGCCAGCGAACAACAGGGACAGCAGCACTGCGAAGAACTCATCGAACATATCGCCAAAACCGCAGGCTGTTTTTTTGAAGGGACTTACCGGACCAATACGCATAAACAGGGCATGCTCGACCGGGAAAGCTATACGGAACTGATACTCGGCCTGAAAAACAATATCGGCGGCAAATTTTCGCTGGCATCCGGCGACCAGGACTGCATCAGCGTCAGCAATAGCTGTTGCCCGTTTGGCGAAGGCGTCACCAACTTCCCGGAATTATGCCGGATGACATCGAGCGTATTCGGCGGTATCGCCGCCCGCAACTTCGGTTATGCGAAAGTTGAAATCAAGAAAAGCATCGCCCGGCATGACGGCCACTGCGAAGTCTGCATTTACACCAACCCGGACGCCGCAAAAGGACATGCCGGAACCGAGTACACGGATACCACACCCGTCAAGGAAATACACGACATCAACGCGTTACGCTCGCGTATTGAAGCCAGTATGCAGCAGATTTGGTGCAAACAGGCCAAATCATCCACCAAAACACATCAGCCTCCGGCGATTATCGCCAAATCGCCGATGATGCAGAAAATCCTGCAATCGATAGCAATCATCGCACCGACGACGGCAACGGTATTAATCCAGGGCCAGACCGGCGTCGGCAAGGAATTGATCGCCCGAGCGATTCACGCAATGAGCGAGCGCTGCCGAAAGCCGTTTATACCGATTAACTGCGGCGCAATCCCGGAAACCTTGATCGAAAGCGCATTATTCGGCCATGAAAAAGGCGCGTTCACCGGCGCGATAGAAGTCCACCAGGGTTATTTTGAACGGGCCGAAGGCGGCACCCTGTTTCTCGATGAAGTGGATTCCTTGTCGCCGGCCGCACAAACCCGCTTATTGCGCGTGATCCAGGAAGGCGAGCTGGAACGGGTCGGCGGCAAGCAAACCCTGTCGGTCGATCTTAGAATCATCTCGGCAACCAACCAGGACCTGGAAGAGCTGGTCAAACAAAAACAATTTCGCCACGACCTGTATTACCGCATCAACGTCGTCAGGTTAAACATCCCTCCGCTGGCCGAACGCAGCGAGGACTTGCCCTACCTGGTGCAATTGATCGTGCAGCGGCTGAACAAAAAATACAACCGGAACGTTGAATCGGTCAGCCGCGACGTGATGCGCAAAATCCGCGCTTACCCGTGGCCCGGCAACGTCCGCGAGCTGGAAAACAGCCTCGAGCGCAGTCTTTTGTTCACCCGCGGCAGCG
>SCST01000830.1 GCA_004299465.1 Methylovulum sp.
CAGATGCGTTCGCGTTGGCCGCGTATGACGCGTTCTGGATTGCCGCGCTCAATGCCGTTTATAACAAAAACGCCGAACGTCATGCGCAGCAGGATATTTTGTCGCAAACCGCGGGTTTGTATTTCGGCGCGACCGGTTGGACGGAACTTAACAAGGCCGGCGACCGCAACCACGGCGATTACGATTTTTGGGCCTTGCGCCCGGATGCGGGCGGTGCGATGCAGTGGGTGAATGTGTGCCGTTATGAGGTGACGTCCGGTACCGGGGAAACGCTCAGTTGCCCGGAAAATTAACGCGATCCCGCCAGCTAAATCATGCCGGCTCGCGGTGGCTGCCTTGGTGGTTCATTGCCGCGGCGCTGCGGCGCAATAACTGCGTAAATTCATCCGCCGATACCGGTTTGGAAAACAGGTAGCCTTGCCCGTAGTCGCAGCCGGCTTCAGCCAACAATGCGCGTTGCTGTTCGGTTTCTATGCCTTCCGCGATCACCTTAATGCCGAGTTTATGGGCCATGACGATGATCGCTTCGCATAATGCCATATCGCTGGAATGGCTTTCGAGATTACAGACAAAAGACTGGTCAATCTTGAGGTAGTCGATGGCGAATTTCTTGAGATAAGATAGCGATGAATAGCCGGTGCCGAAATCATCCAGCGATACCTGGATACCGGCGGCGCGAAATTTGAGCAATTGGTCGGTGACCGCAACGCCGGCATCCATCAACAGGCCTTCGGTAATTTCCACGACCATGCTTTGTCCGGGCAGCTCCAGCGCTTTCAGGCAGTCGAACCAGAGGCTGTGGTCATTGCCTTTGTTGCGGAATTGCACCGGTGATTTGTTAATGCTGACCTGGAAATTTTTATGGTGCGAAGCTCGCCATTGTTTGACCTGGCAGGCGGCTTCATGGAATACCCAGTCGCCTATGGGCGCAATCATGCCGGTGTCTTCGGCAACCGGGATGAATTCGGCCGGACTGATCAATCCGCGTTGGGGATGTTGCCAGCGCAGCAATGCTTCGGCTTTATGGATATTGCCGGTGGCCAGTTCTACAATCGGTTGGTAGGCCATTTGCAATTGACGGTCGGCAAGCGCGCTACGCAAATCATTGGCCAGCCGCATCCGGTTTTGTGCGGTTTCCTGCATCGATGGCGTGAAATACTGGTAACGGTTGCGCCCCTGTTCTTTGGCGGCATACATGGCCTGGTCGGCATTTTTGATGAGTGTTTC
>SCST01000859.1 GCA_004299465.1 Methylovulum sp.
CTCTTCTCTACGTCCTTGCGTTTCTCGTGGCGGCCCGGATGATCGGGAACTCCCACCAGATCGCGTACCGCTATTTCGAGGAACTCGACGCGAGCAAGGGGGATCGGAAGAAGGCGTCCTACGAGACCATGAGGACCATGTGGGTACCCAACTTCACCGCCGTTGCGGCAGACGTCGCCGGATTCGCGGTGCTGTTCATCGCCAAGATCGTCCTCATGATTCACCTGGCGATCATCATGAGCTTCTGGATGGCGACGATCCTCCTCACGGGACTTCTCGTCCCCCTCGTCTGCAGCCTTGTCCCCCAGGAAGTGAAGAGCAAGGAGTGGGCGAAGGAGAGCTGCCAGCTCGACTGGAAAGCGCGGTTCATGATGAAGATCACCCACTTCTCCATCGACGCGCGTACGCGCTACATCACGGGGGTTTTGATCCTGCTCCTGACGGTCTTCTGTGTCTGGGAAACGAGCAGATTGAAGATAGGGGATCCCACCCCGGGCTCCCCGGTCTTCTATGATAACCATCCGTACAACAAGGACCAGGCGGTCATCAACAAGGCCTTCGACGCCTCCTCCGAGAACTTCGTGCTCTATTACGAGGGGGCCGCCGGTTCCGTCTACGAGCCGGTCGTGTTGAACACCTTCGAATCATTTTCACGTCACATGGCGGAACAATTGCCGGATATCTACAAGTCGTCGACGTCGATCCTGAACATCGTCAGCATCCTGAACCGCACCTTCCACGACGGCGACATGCTCTGGTACCAGCTTCCGCTGGACAAGGAGATGCTCACCGGAAACCTGGGGTACATCCGGAATACCGTGGACCGGGGCACCCTGGGGCGTTTCATGGACTCGACCCTGGAGCGGGCGCAGATCACGCTGTACTTTGCGGATCACACCTCGGACAACCTGCTTCGGATTCGAAACGCCGCCTACGACTTCTTCAAGAGCCATCCCATGAAGATCGAGAACGGACAATTTCACCTGGCCGGCGGCCGGATCGGAATGGAGATTGCCGTCAACGAGGAGATGAAGCGCTCCCACCTCCTGATCGATCTTGCCGTCTATCTTGGCATCCTGGTGTTGTGCAGCCTCTGCTACCGGTCGATCGTCGCGGGCCTCATGCTCACGGTACCTCTCATCCTCGCCAACAGCATGGCGGCGACCTACATGTCGCTCCGGGACATCGGGCTCTCCATCAATACGTTGCCCATTGCGGCGATCGGCGCGGGATTGGGGGTCGACTTCGCCATCTATCTCTATAGCCGTATCATGGAAGAATTCCCCATACAAAACGGGAACTGGACGACGACGATCATGCAGTCGGTCTGCACCTGCGGCAAGGCGGTGGTCTACACCGGCGTCACCGTCATCCTCCCCATCCTGACCT
>SCST01000784.1 GCA_004299465.1 Methylovulum sp.
CGACCAGGCTGTTGCGGTAATCGGCATAGGCGTCCATAAAACCGTTCGCCGCGGCATAATCGGCCTGGCCCGGATTGCCGGATATCGCCGATGCCGATGAAAACAACACAAACACATCCAGCGGCAGATCGGCGCTCGCCTCGTCGAGACACACGGTTCCCGCGACTTTAGGGGCCAGTACCGAACTAAAACTATCCGGCGTTTTTTTGGCGATGAAGCTATCGGCTATGACGCCGGCGCTGTGTATGACGCCGTGCAAATGCCCGAAATCCGCGACTATGCTTTGGACCAGGCCGTTGACGGCCTGCTGTTCGGCACTATCCGCCTTCCGGTATTCGACCGTCGCGCCCAACGCCGTTATCGCGTCGAGTTCCGCCTGCTTTTCGGCGCTTAAATCCGAGCGTCCCGTCAGTATTAATGCCGGATTGCGGACTTTGGCGGCAATGTCTTTGGCAAAAATCAGCCCCAAACCGCCTAGGCCGCCGGTGATCAAGTACACGCCATGATCCCGCCACGGCATCGTATCGCCGGCATCCGGCGCGGGCAACTCCCGCCAGGCGATGGTTTGGCGGCGCTGGTTGCGGTACCTGAGCTGCACATCGTCAGGACAAGCGCGGTTCTCGATGATTTTAGCCAACAGGCCGTCGCCGGTTTCGTGCCGGTCTACGGCTATGATTTGTCCGAAGAAGTCGGGGTATTCCAGGTGCGCGGTCTTGAACAGGCCGGCAAGCCCTTGCATCAACACCTGCTCGTCGTCGCCCGGAATCAGCAATTGCACCAGGGTACGGCCTTTAGCCTTGTCGGCGATAAGCTGTTTTATCCGTGCAAACAGTTGTAGCGCAAGATCTTGATAACGTTTTTCTATCGTCTGTGCTGCTGTTTGCAGTTCGACGCAAACGGCATGCTCCAGACCGGCTTCGATGCTTGTTGCTGAAATCCGGTCGAGCGCATACAACATGACCCAATGCTGCGCATAATCGGCCGCATCGTCCGCTACGACAGGCTCGGCGTCCTGCCAGGCCGGCTGCCGCATCAGTGTTGCTATGCGTTCTGATTGCTGCATAACGCCATCCAGCACGCGCGCCGAAAAACCCTGCATCTGCACGCAAACCCGGCCTTGCTCATCGCATAAATCAATATCGAGCTTACGAATGTTATCGTCCCGCGTGCTGCCGGCGCTATCGCGCACCCAGGCCCACATCGAATCCGTGCAGGGCCTTTCTATAACCAGCTTCGCCAACGCAAACGGCAACATCGGCTTGGTGCTGCCGGAGAACTCGCCGTCCCCGGCTATCGCGAGGCCCAGCACGGCCTGTAATGCCGAATCCATAAGACTGGGATGCAGGACGAATTGATCGCGACCGGTCGCAGGCAGGCGCAGTTTCGCCAAGACCTGTTGATGCCCGACGTCGAGAGACTCCAGACCCTGGAAACTCAAGCCGTAATCTATCTCTAATGATTTGAATATCTTATAGCATTCCTCGCCGCTGAAACGGCGCTGATTAATCCGCGCCTGCAAATCGGCAAGATCCAGGTCGGGAGGATTGCCTGCGGTGCTGAATGTTGCGGTGCCGCTGCTGTGCAAGACGGGTTCAGTAGGGCGTGCCGTGCGCGCCTCGACTCCCAAGGCGCGCACGGCACGCCCTACATCCGTATAAATATCAAAGCGTATCCGTCCGCCGTCTTCGGGGAACAGCGCGATATGCACGGTTTGCGCTACACCATCGGCCACCGCCAGAGGCCTGGCCCATACGATTTGTTCAAGCTGCATGCAAGCATCCCGCCCGTCCAGGCGTCCGCCAGCCTGCTCAACAGCGGCCCTGGCCATTTCCAGGTACACGACGCCCGGCAACAGCTTTTGCCCGGCGATACGGTGATCGGCCAGGAAAAACTCGTGCCCGGTGAATATCGAGCTGTAACGCTGCTCCAATAAATCCGAGGTATTGCTGTGCAATAACGGATGCAAATGGGCCGCCTGGCTTTGGCCTGCCTCCCGGCGCGCCCGGTAATGTTCCTTCGCGAATGGGTAGCCGGGCAGATGGATGCGTTGCGGTTTGAACGTTTGGTAAAGCCCATGCCAGTCCACCGCGATACCCTGTAACCATAGTTCGGCGATATTATCGAGCTTGCCTTTGGCGAGCCATTTCTCGACCATGTCGCGGCTATCTTCATCGGCAGCGAACAGCGGAATCCTGTTCCTGTTGCCGTCAAGCTGCGCGCTGAAGCAATGCGCTACCGTCTGCCCGTCGATTACGGCCTGTAATTTATCGATTAATTCGGCAACATCATCGACGATAAAAATGATCCGGTCGGTCATCGCCTCGCGGCCGGTCTGCAAGGTGTAAGCAATGTCGTGCAGGCGCACGGCATCGCGATGTGCGCTCAGCCAGGCATGCAGATTTAGCAGCATGTCGTGCAGGCGCTCGGGGTCCTTGGCCGACAACGGAACCAGCGCCGGATGCCGGTAATCCGCGGCAGCGTGCTGCGGCCGATATTCGCTGACCACGAGATGCACATTCGTACCGCTATGCCCGAACGAATTCAGCGCCGCCATCAACGGCCGGTCTCCAGTACGCCGCCAATCCTGCGCCTCGGTATTGATATAAAACGCCGAATCGCCGAACTCAATCAGCGGATTCAATTGCTTAAAATGCAGCAAGCCGGGAATCCTGCCGTGCCGCATCGACATTAAAATCCTGATCAGGCCGATCACGCCGGCGCTAGCCGAGGTATGCCCGATATGCGCCTTGGCGCTGCCTATCGCGCAGTACTGTTTTCTGTCGGTAAACTGCTTGAACGCGCGCGCCAGCGCATTGGCTTCGACAGGGTCGCCGAGCCTGGTGCCGGTGCCGTGCGCTTCGACATAGCCGATCTGTTCGGGGTTAATGCGGTATTTGCGGTAGACCTCGCAAATCAACGCTTCCTGCGCGGCGCCGTTCGGCGCGG
>SCST01000176.1 GCA_004299465.1 Methylovulum sp.
TGCATTTGCAGTAGGCGCTAATGATTACATTCCCAAACCGATACATTTTGCGGTATTACGGCAACGGGTAGCGCGTTTGCTGGAAGCGGGACGCGCCGAGCGCAACCTGAACCGCCTGGCCTACCAGGATACCTTGACGAACCTCGCCAATCGCACCCAATTTATGGCCTTGCTGTCGCTGGCGTTGAAGCGTGCCGATCAAGAACAACAGCAACAGCAACAGCAACATGCTATTTTGTTCATGGACCTGGATCGCTTTAAATTGGCTAATGATACCTTGGGGCACGAATTCGGCGACTTATTGCTGAAGGCTGCCGCTGAGCGAATTCAAGGTTGCGTGCGTAGCGGCGATTTGGTATCGCGTTTCGGCGGCGATGAATTTACGCTTTTACTGGAAAATATTTCTTCAGCGCAAATAGCGGCTACCGTTGCGGACAAAATTTGTCATGCGATTGCGCTACCCTTTACGTTCATGGATAGGGAGTTTTACCTGAGCACCAGCATCGGCATCACCTTATATCCGGCTGACGGCAAGGATGCGGGCTTATTGATTAAATATGCCGATACGGCGATGTACCGCGCCAAGGAACAGGGTAATACCTATCGGTTTTACGAAGCTAGTATGGAACAAGCCTTATCATCAAAATTACGCCTGGAAAATGATTTACGCCGTTCTTTGCAACAGAATGATTTTTTCCTGCTGTACCAGCCGCAGATCAATTTAAGCAGCGGTCAAGTTGTCGGCGTGGAAGCGCTGATTCGTTGGCGACACCCGGAGTTAGGGCTAATGTCGCCCGTGGTGTTTATTCCTATCGCTGAAGAATCCGGATTAATTGACGCGATAGGTGAATGGGTATTGCGCGAAGCCTGCCGGCAAGCCAAAGCCTGGCAACAAGCCGGTTTAGGTGCATTAACGATGGCGGTGAATCTTTCGGCGCGCCAGTTTGAGCAGGTTAATTTTATTGACCGGGTTGCGCTGATACTGGCGGAAACCGGTTTATCGGCCGAACGCCTGGAATTGGAAATAACCGAGAGCATGGTGATCAAGGACCCGGAAAAAAACCGCCACATGCTGAGTCAACTTAAACAACTGGGGGTGCAAATCTCCATTGACGATTTTGGTACCGGCTATTCCAGTTTGAGTCAACTGAAGCATTTTGCGTTCGATAAGTTAAAAATCGACAAGTCTTTTGTAGATAATGTAATGGATAGCGAAGACGATGCGGCCATTGTCTTGACGATTATTTCCATCGCGAAAATCTTGAAGTTCAAGCTGATTGCAGAAGGTGTGGAAACTCAAGAACAAGCGGATTATTTGTTGCAAAGCGGCTGTGATGAAGTGCAGGGTTTTTATTTTGGCCACCCCATGCCGGCCGATAATATCGCAGCGATGATCAAGCGTATGCAGTACCCGCAATGTAAGCCGTTTGTATAAAAACAAGTTCGGCAACGGGTAACTCTGTAGGGCGTGCCGCGCGCGCCATCAACGGACTGGCGCGTTATCCACGCGCCGGAGAAGGCGCGCGGCACGCTTCAGGCAAGAACCTGAATAGATACATAGCCAACATCGCCCTGTCCACCTGGCGATGGACACCATCAATCGCCTGCCGCAGACCTGCGACACGTCTACCTCTTATGTTCGTTAACATACAGACAAGCCTGCCATTTATAACTAGGATGATCACCGTCTATAGAAAATATAGACAAGCTGCGCATTGAGCGGCTCTGGATATTGCCTAACTGTTTAGCGCCACACTCAAAGCTTCGGTTAGAAGCCGGGACGGGTGGTCGAGGAATCAGCCCACGTTGGTTATTTTTGGGAGCAGCAATATCGTGGATGCTTTCCTGCTATTTGGCAGATGCCTAAGCACACGAATCTTTGGTAAGACACTACATAACAGAAAAACCCGTACTGAATAGGGTTTGAACCGCAAAAGCAACGCCACTTAAGTAAGGCGCAGGCCTTTGTTTTTAATTGAATAACGATGAATACAATCCAGATTGATTTCATCATACAAAAAAGGAGTTGCATCGTATGCAGCCTAATCAAAAAACCTCACGTAAGTTGAAAGTATTGGTCATCGCACTGGCGATGCAGATTGTCCCCGCTTACGCACAAACCTATCTTAATGCAGCAGGCATAGAAACCTCCTCCGAGCAAGACAACATAAATGCAATCAAACCCGATAACCAAGAAAAAGCCGACGCCAAGTTACAGGAAACTAAAGCGGTTTTTTTAGAACGGTCGTCCGAGGCGGTAAGTGGGAACAGCCGCAATCAGGCAGTGGTATTTTCGGCAGGCAAGGTGCTTGGAAAAATACAAATTTCTTACCTGCTCAACGGCAAAGAATTTCTGTTTATTTATGACGCTATCAGCTTCAACAAAAAGCAACTCAATAGCATTCAACTTATCCCTGATTCAATTGAGCAAAACAGGAAAACCGGCGATGATGATACCGAGCTAAGCTTGCTTTACAACGAATTGGACAAGGATATTAATCAGTTGGCTCCCTTGGAAGCCGGCATCCTGTCGAGTTTGGATTTATTGATAAACATGGTTCCCAAGGATGCGTCCTTCGACAAAATTGACCTGCAGGCAGCAAAAGAAAAAGGCCTTATTCAGCCCAAAGCATTTACTAATATATGCAGCCAGCGAGGTAAAGTTAGAATAGCCACCTACAACAGTTTATTCGGCAGCGATTATTCCAGCACACGAACCGTCGGGAACCCGGCTTCTGATTGCCCTGGGCGCTGCGGTACAGGGTGTACCCAACCTCTCCAGGAAAACAAGCGCCAATATACCAGCGCCTGTTTTGTTCATGACCTTTGTACACTTAGGTTTGGCGATAACCCAGTAGGTGATTGCTCAGACGAATTTGTCGACGCCGCAGATGGCTATCTCAACGCGCCCAATTGCGCATTCTATGTTATCGGCCGGTGGGAATCTCAATACAATTGGTTATGTAAAGGCACTACGCATACAGCAACGGTTACACTCTACTCGAACCATCGTTTTAGGGATTCGTATGGTCGTGGCGGTACGTGGCAGTTAACGGCGAACAAGATCATTCGTACTTATGATGGCGGAGCAAAATATACAGGAACTTTAGAAGCTACAAACATGAAAGCAACAGGCACCATGATTTCTGCTTCCGGGGCTACGGGTTGCTTTACGGATACTTATCTGACAACGTCTACCACCCATTGAGTTTTTTGCGTATTTCCTCGCTTTGAAGTAAGCCATGCGTATGCCTGCCGGCGTTGCAACATGCAGAAAATGAACAAAAAAACCGGCAAACCGGGCGTATGCTTCGCAGGAAATTCTTTTAAATCCGTATCTGTTCGTTGCCGCACCGACCGCGTTCAGTTTTACATGTAATATTTTAACCAAGCGATGGGAGGACATCTTTCCACGCTTTGATCATGGCTATGTAGTCATGGCTAACACATCAGGGAACACTCATGAACAAAGATCAAATCAAGGGCCGAATTGAAGAAAGCAAAGGTAAAGTCAGGGAAGTTACCGGCATAATTCTAGACGACGAGGCTATGGAGGCGGAAGGAAATGTCCAAAAAAACGTCGGTAAGGTCCAGACGGGCTTTGGCAATCTTAAAGAGGACATTAAGAAAAGCCGCTAAACAAAACTGCTGCGCAGTCAAGCCCGGACAGACTGGCTTACATTGCACAGTACAGCAATGAGATACTCTCAAATAACTTCTTCACAGGAAATAAACATGAAACCTACCCCCATGAAATTTGCCGGTTTATCGGCAGCCAT
>SCST01000177.1 GCA_004299465.1 Methylovulum sp.
GCTTGGTAATCGACGATTTCCCCCACGCGGAACACATAACTGAAACCTTCGCGCAAGGATAAGGCGGTTTGCGGAATGGCTAATGCGGTTTTGTTACCCAGCTTGAACCGGCCTTGGGCGAACATGCCTGCCCGTAGCCCAGCGCTTCCTGCTTGCGGCAAATCAACGTAAACCAGACCGTTACGGCTTTGCGGATCCAAACTGGGCGCCACATTGCGAATTTTGCCGCCGACCTGACCGACATTGGGTACTGAAATCGCCGCTTCCATGCCGGTCTGTAGCTGCACCATTTCCTCGGCAGTGACTTCCGCCCGCCATTCCAGACGATTTTGCCGGATCAACCGGAACAATTCCTGCCCTGACGTGGCAACCGCACCTAAAGTAGCGGTGCGTGACGAAATAACCCCGTCGTCGATAGCAACGACTTGAGTATAGTTTAAGCGTAACCGTTGCTTTTCCAATTGCGCCTTAGCGGACTCGACCTTGGCCTTCGCAGTCTGTGCTATCGTCAAGTATTGCACCACCATTTGCTGGCTGAGTGCGCCGGAGGATTCGATTTTCCGGGCGCGGTCGGCGTTCAGCCGGGCTTCTTCCAATCCGGCTTGTGCTTCCGCCCAAGCCGCTTGGCTTTGGGCAATTTCAACGAGAACAGGTTTCTGGTCGAACCTAGCTAATAGCTGGCCTTTGCGTACCCTTTCGCCGACGTCCACCCGAACGTCTTCTAAGCGCAGGTCACCGACTTGCGCGCCAATGATGGCTTCCTGCCAAGCGGCAACCGAGCCGTTTGCCGACAATGTTTTGACCATGTCCAAATTGACGGGCTGAATAACCGTTACATTCAACGCTGGCCGGACGCGGGGTAGCGCTTTTTCTGCCGGTTGTAGGGTTTCCTTGCTTAGCACCAGGGTTATCCCTAAGCAAATGAGGGCGGCCACGCCAAGGCAAAGAGTGAGTGACTTTCCTTTAGTCATGGTTATTTCCAGGCAATGGTTTTAAAGGTTGAGAAATGAGGTTGGTCAATGGATTTTCAGGTTGGCCGGGCAATCCTCCCGAAACTGAAGCCACTGGTCCGGCGGTGCGGTCTTCCCAGCTTCCGCCGACGGCACGATACAAGGCCATCCAAGCACTAATGCGTTCTTGTTCCAATTCGGTCACGGCCCATTGGGCGGTAAATGCGTTGCGGCGGGCGGTTTCGGCGTCGATCAAGTTACCCAAGCCAACTGCGTACAATTGCCGGGTTGCCGCAAAATGGCTCTGATAATCCGCCGCCGCAGTACGGGCCAGGGGCAGGCGCCGATCTGCACTCGCCAAGCGCACCAAGGCGTCTTCGACTTCTTTAACCGCCGTCCTGACCGTAGCACGATAGTGAGCGATAGCCGATTCGTATTGAGCTTTAGCGGTGTCCACATGAGCGGCGCGTTTACCGGCATCAAACAACGGCAAGCTGAGCGTCGGTCCGTACGACCAGGTTTCCGCCAAGGTTAAGGCCGCGCCATTCATGTTTTGCAGAACGGGGGTGATGTTCCCGGATAGGCTCAGCTTAGGCAAGCGATTAGCCTGTTCCACGCCGATTTTGGCACTCGCCGCAGCCATGTCGCGTTCGGCGGCGGCAATATCGGGACGTTGCCGAATCACATTGGCGGGTATTGAATGGACTTGGAACGGCGGCGGCTTAGGCAATTGCGTCGCTCGTTCTTCGGTATCGCCTAATAATGTGCGGAGTTGCGGTTCCGGCAAACCCGTTAAGGCTACCAAGGCTTTAACCGAGCGCTCGCACTGCGCTTGCTGTTGCAATAACGCGTTATCGCCATCGGCTGCGCTGGCATTCGCCAAGGCGACATCGGACGAGCTGCGGAACCCAACGCTACCGGCAATGCGGGTTAGCCGCGCCGAAGCCTGTCTGGATTCGCCCTCTTTTTTATTGAGCAAGGCTTGCGCCTTACAATAACGATAAGCCAGATAAGCATTCGCAAGCTCTACCGCCACCGCGACGCGAGCATCGTGCCAAGCTGCCGTACGCGCTTGCAATTGACTGATAGCGGCTTCCCGTTGCCGCGCCAAGCCACCGAACAAGTCGATTTCCCAACTGGATTGCACGCTAAATTGATGTTGAGTACGCAAGGTAGGCGTGCCACCAAAAGAGAAACTTGAGTTGGCGCTACTTAAACCAGCCTCTAAATTAGGCAAAAAAACCGATTCGTAGCTAGTCAAGTTGCCCCTGGCTTCTACAATCTGTGCTTTGGCTTTAGCGATAGATGCACTTTCCTGTTGCGCGGCGGCAAGCAAGCGATTAAGCACCGGATCGCCGAAGCGTTCCCACCATTGGCTTAAGCTGGACAACTCGCCTTGATGAGCGACCGGCAAATCCTCAAAGGCGGGCTGTTTGGCAAACCAGTGCGTTGCCGTGAGCAGTTCCGGGCTTTGATAGTTAGGACCGACCGTCATCAGCAAGCCGCTATTCATACCGCAACCTGATAATGCCGGCAGAATAAAGCCCAGGTGAAGTAGACTCATGGCTTGCTCCTGCCCTACGCTTGGCTTAGCCCTCAACCATCGCCACCTAGCAACCGCACTGGGTGTTGATTTCAACATCGGTTTTTATTCCTTGATCTCGTCGATCTCGTCAGCGGGGGCTTCCTCCTCATCTATCGCCTCATCTCTCGACAAATACATGTTTTTGAAAAACGCATAACGATCCGTTGCGGCTTCATCGATAATTTTATCCATAGCTAACCTATCTGAACGTTTATCGACGGCATTGACCACGCCGATCATTCCCAAACCACTGACGTATTGCAGCGGATTAGTCGTCATTTTAAACGCCGTACCGGCAAGCCCTCTGGCCGAACTCGGCCCAAAAATCGGCATCACTAGATAAGGTCCGGTACCCAAGCCCCATGTACCTAAGGTTTTGTCGAAATTTTCCTCGTGTTTGGGTAGGTCTATTGAGCTTGCCACGTCAAACAAACCGCCTACACCGGCTGTGGTGTTGACAACCAGCCGGGCACTATCCGAACCGGCCTGGGAAAATTTTCCTTGCAAAGCTGAATTGACCATAACGCCTACATCATCAATGTTACTAAAAAAATTCGACACCCCTTGGTCGGCAAAATCGGGCATTATCCAGTTGTAACCTTTTGCCACCGGTTTCAAGACATAGCCATCCAGGACATCATTAAACGAGTGGGTTTTTCTGTTCCAGTTTTCATAAGGATCTCTCGAATCTGCGGTTGGCGATGAGGCGCAAGCATTGAGTAAAGTTACCGTTGTGACTACGATCAGTGTCTTGGTGTTGTTGAGTTTCATGGGTTAAACCTTGTGAATGTTAGTTTTAGAAAAACTACGCAGATTGCGCGCATAGAGCAAAAACGCTCTTGGTGACATTATTACGGGATGACTTGGACTCAACAACGGCACTGGGATGGGTATAAAAACCATCCTTAAGGCGGAGTAACGCCACGTCTTAAGGCGGAAGTAAAAGGAAGGGTTTTGCGTTAATATTGATGGTATGAAAAAATTTATCGCATCCTATCGCCCGGCGTTTACCAAGCGCTTCTGGTTCAAGCTGACCCTGGTTTACACCGTGGTCTCGATATTCGGCATTAAGTCGCTAATGTCGGTTTTTGACATCATTATCCACTACCGACATTTTAATGAAGCGATGCAGCCTGCTGCTGTGTTAGCGACAGTGAGCGAACGCATGAAACCCATACGGCGGCTGATAGAAAGCGGGGCGCTAGCTACGCAAGACATCGCCGATGCGCCTGAGATTATTGATGACCTGATGGTGCGGGAAAATTTGGTCGATAATTCCGTGGCCGATCACATTCGTGAGTCTAGTGACGCAACGGCAAGCTATGTGGTGTTTGGCGAACATGACCGCCTGATTGCACAACGCACGAAGAACGCCGATGAACGCATCGTCACCTTATTAACGGCACATCGCGCCGCTGTTGCCGGCGGCGAAGCCTTTGTCCTTGAGCATTTGCCCGATTCTGTTTATATCAATATCCCGCTGAGTTCTCGTGAGCCGACCTCAAAAGGGCGTATCGCCCTGCTGGTTACGGCAAAATTCAGCCTCGCCAAGCAATTCAACAGCGATGATGATTGGTTTTCGGCGCTCATACCTTTCGTCATCACGCTTTGCATCGTGCTGAGCGGATATTTAGCCTCGAAAAACCTGGTCCGGCGCTTACGGCATATCACGTCAGTAAGCAGTGCATGGCGTGAGGGGGATTTGGACCGGCGCATTATCGATAACGACACCGATGAATTATCCGAGCATAGCCAGCACTTAAATAGCATGGCGGGGCAGTTGAAGGAATTGCTGGGCTTGAAACAAGAGGCTGCGATTCAAGACGAGCGGACCCGCATGGCGCGGGAACTACATGATACGGTCAAGCAGAACCTGTTCGCGCTAGCGCTGCAACTAGCAGCCATTAATGCTAAAGCGCCGGATTTAGGCGAGGCCAAACACAATCTCCTCGAAGCAAGGCATATCTTGAAACAGGCGCAAGAACAACTGGTAGGCGTTATTTCGGAACTGCGGTTAATCGGTCCGAAACACGAGGGTACTGCAGTGAACCTTCTCACTTTATGCGAAACGATTGAGCGCAAATTTAATGTGCCTATTCACTGCGTCGTTTCGCAGGATTTAATGCTGCCGGATAGTCAATTTTTTGTGGTCAGCCGCGTTATTCAGGAGGGTATTACTAACGCCATACGGCACGGTAACGCAAAGTTAATCCATATCCGTTTAGTCGAATCAGAACTGCGTTTCGAATTGCTGATAAAAGACGACGGCATAGGGTTCGATCCAACACTTCCTACCACAGGGACGGGCATTCTTTCCATGCGTGAGCGTGCTGCTTCGCTCCCGATCGGCACATTTTCAATCGACACGGCAGTCGGCCAGGGAACGACTATCGTAATGACTTGGGAGGAACCATTTAATGACATCTAATCCAGAACCTTTTATCACCTTGATCGCCGCTGACGACCACGGCGTGGTTTGCCGAGGCCTGGCCGCCTTATTGTCATCCGAGCCAGATATTAAAATGCTGGCTGCCACAGCCAGCGGCAGGGAAGCTGTTGAATTATCCGCAGTGCTTGTGCCCAATGTCGTCTTGATGGATATTGTCATGCCAGATATGGATGGCATTGAAGCCGCTAAACGCATCAAAAAATCAAGCCCCCGCACCCATATCGTGATTCTCACTTCGGTTGAAACCGAACAAACCGTGGTCGAGGCCACGCAGGCCGGCGCGCTTTCCTATCTCCTGAAAGATACCGACCCTGACGAATTAGTGACAGCCATCCGCGCTGCTGCCCGTGGTGAAAGCACCTTAAGTCCGCGCATTGCAACCTTGTTAATGACTACCCTATCGCGCCGTCACAGTGATCGCGCCCTTCATGAAGAACTCAGTGACCGTGAAATGCAGGTCTTGTTATTGCTTGCCCAAGGGCTTGCCAATGTGTTGATTGCCGAGAAGCTCGGTATTGGAGAAAAAACGGTGAAATCCCACGTCAGCAATATCTTGTCCAAGCTTTATTTGACGGATCGTACCCAAGCCACCGTGTATGCGTGGCGGCATCAATTGCTGACCCCTTAGATTTTAATAGGCTGCATCCACAGATACGGCATATTGTTCGTTGAATAGTTATAAGCTAATGTTCTCCAAGTCTGGGTTTTAATCAAGCCTATTTACAGCAAGACAGCAAAGCTTAGGAATAAGCATGAAACAAGCTCGTCAACGGGTAACAATTCAAGCCCTTGCTGTAGGGCGTGCTGCGCGCGCCATCAACGGACTGCCGCGTTTACCCACTCGCCGTAGAAGGCGCGCGCAGCACGCCCTACGCTTCAGGCACGGACCTGAATAGTTACAGCAACGGTAGGTGCAACAGATCCGCACCCACATCGGGCCTTTGCATAAGTTGTTTCATGCCCATTCCTTAACTGGTTTATTTCAATGATGCTTACAGCTTATTAAATCCGGGCTGTTAAGATAGCGGTTAAAGATTTTTAAGCGTGGAGCCAAGAACATGCAAACTGATTATTTCGATCCGGTAAAAACCGAACTGCATAAAGGTATCAACCTGATAGAAGCCAGCGCCGGAACGGGGAAAACCTATGCGTTGGCGATGCTGGTGTTGCGTTTTGTCGTGGAGCGGGATATTGCGATCGATAAAATACTGGTCGTCACGTTTACGAAGGCGGCGACCGAGGAGTTAAAAGACCGTGTGCGCAGCCGTTTGGCCGATGCCAAAAAAGCGTTAGCGGGGCATACCGCCAATATCGACGCTACGATCAGCGACTGGCTGGCGCAGCTTGAACTGGCGCCGGAATTGATACATCAGCGCCTGGCACTGGCCTTGCTCGACATAGACCAGGCCGGGATATTTACGATACACGGTTTTTGCCAGCGCGTGTTGCGCGAGCATGCGCTGGAAAGCGGGCAAGTCTTTGATACGGAATTAACGGGAGATGTGGCGCTGATCAAACAAGGCTGCAGCGATGATTTCTGGCGCAGGGAGATAACTACCCGTTCGCTCTGGGAAGCCGCGGTTTTAACGGCGGACTATAAAACGCCGGACCGGTTGCTCGCCAGTATTTCAGGATTTCCAGCCGCCGGCATGGCCTTGGACTCGCATATCCGCATTTACCCCGATGACCAGGACCTGGATAAGGCATTAACCGAATTAAAAAGTTTGGCGGATCATGCCGCTAAGGTGGTTGATGCGTCCGCGGCTTTGGTGGCGGCAAGCTTTGCCGGGCAACCCTTCAAATCGAGCTACCGCGATGCGTTTACATTGCATTACCGGTCCCTCGCGGCCTGGCTCAAAGGCGATACAGCGGAAACCCCTGACACCGAGGCTTTTGCGTTACTGACTCAAGAGGGTTTGCTGGACGGCTTGAACGGCAATAAATTCAGGACCACTAAAACGCAGTCCGGTGAGCAGCGCAAAGCCGATTACCTGGCGGAATTGGCTATCAATACCGGACCGTTCGATGCGCTGGCCGCCGCATACTCCAAAATCCCGCTGATAATTCGCCGCTTGTTGCTGGAAAATTTGCGGCTGGAACTGGATAAGCGTTTGCAGCAGCTTAATGTGTTGACCTTTGACGATTTGATCAGCCGTTTAGCCACCGCCTTGCAGGGCGATCAAGGCGCTTTGCTGGTCACCGAGCTGCAGCAACGCTTTGCCGTCGGCCTGATTGATGAATTCCAGGATACCGACGA
>SCST01000004.1 GCA_004299465.1 Methylovulum sp.
CGCGGAAATGAATTACGGCGGCGTTCATGCCGCGGGCGTGACGCTGCCGGGCGTGCCGTTACTGGTTGCCGGCAGCACCGAACGCTTGGCTTGGGGCGGCACGAACCTGTCCGGTGATTTCCTGGACCTGGTGAGCCTTGACATCAATCCCGGCAACCCGGATGAGTACCGGTTTAAGGATCAGTGGCGGCGCTTCGAACACAGCACGGAAACCATTACCATCAAAAATGCCGGACAGCAGCAAATTGATGTCAAACGGACTGTCTGGGGACCGGTCGCTACGGAGCCTTTATTAGGCAAGCCGGTTGCCGTGCATTGGACGGCGCTCGATGATAACGCCGTCAACCTCGGTTTGATGGATGTAGAGCAGGCTGAGACGCTGGAACAAGCCGTGGCTATCGCCAATCGCAGCGGCGGGCCGCAGTTGAATTTTTTAGTCGCCGATGACCGTGGCCGCATCGCCTGGACGATCATGGGCAGCATTCCCAAGCGCTTCGGCAACGACGGCCTGGCCAGCCGCTCCTGGGCCGACGGTACGATCGGCTGGGACGGCTATGTCGAGGCGAGGGAATTGCCGCGCCAAGTCAATCCCGCCGAAGGCATCCTGGTATCGGCCAATAACCGCCGTCTCGGCAAACCATACCCTTATCTTATCGGGCACCAATTCGCCAACGGCTACCGTGCTTACCGGATTACCCAGCGGCTTAAGCAGATGCGGCAACTCAATGAATGGTCGTTGTTTGCGCTGCAATTGGACACCGAAAGCGAGTTTTATGCGTTTTACCAGCAATTGGCATTAAATGCCCTTACGCCCGAACTCGTTGCACAACAAGCGGAGTTACGCGAGCTGCGCGAGTATTTGTTAGCCTGGAACGGCCGGGCGGATACGGACAGCTTAGGCTTTGCCTTATTGCGCCGGTTTCGGGAACGATTGGCTGAAACAGTATTTGCCCCTTTTGTCGCCGCGTGCCGGAAGAGCGTTAAAGATTTCAGCTATTCCTGGACTTATATCGATACCCCGCTGCAAGCCATGTTGACGGAAAAAGTGCCGGAACTGCTCCCGGACCCCGCGCATTATCATCATTGGGATGCCTTTATCCTCGACCAGTTGCGGCAAAGCTCGCGGCAGTTAAAAACAGAATACCCGGAAATAAAGCTGCAGCAGTTGGCCTGGGGTAAGACAAACAAGGCGCAATTTGCGCATCCTTTCGCGAAGGCTTTACCGTTGCTCGGATTCCTGCTGAATATGCCGGAAGATGAATTGGCCGGTTGCAGCACTTGCGTCCGGGTTGCGGGTCCTCATATGGGCGCAAGCGAGCGGCTGGTTGTTTCCCCGTCTCATCTCGGCGAGGGCATCTTGCAGATGCCTGGCGGCCAATCGGCTCATCCCTTGTCGCCGTATTACCGGGACCAGCAAGACGCTTGGGTGAAAGGTTTGCCTATCGGCTTATTGGCCGGTAAAGCCGAATACCGCTTAGTGCTAAAGCCCGGCGCTTGATGCTTGAAAGACTTACTACGTGCACCGTCGTAACTATTCAGCCCCTTGCTGTAGGGCGTGCTGCGCGCGCCTTCTCCGGCGCGTGGGTAAACGCGCCAGTCCGTTGATGGCGCGCGCAGCACGCCCTACGCTTCGGCAAGGACCTGAATAGTTACCTTGCATATTATCAAGCTATTGATTCTCAATTTGTTTGGTTTTTGGTAACTGGAATAGACGCCGGCGATAACTAAAAAACCGCAGAATATTAGTAATTAATAACATACAAAAACAGTTGACTCGCCAGGCTTACATGAGTCAAATTGCACCGGCAATCGTCTATATAGCGTTGCAAATTATCTACACTGACTTGTTATGAAGCAAACGAAAGAGAATCCGCCAAGCGAATCGTCGCTTGAAGAATTAATTGACGAACAAGCTGTCGCCTGGTTTGCCCGGCTGCGTGCGGACAATGTTAGCCGCGAAGAAAAAGCAGCGTTTGCCGATTGGTTGCAGCAAAGCCCCAGCCATCAAAACGCGTTTGATGAAATCTGTCTGCTGTGGGGCGATACCCAATTGAAACAGGCGCTTGGCGAGACCGGGGAAAAAGCGCTCAACAACAGCCGCAACGCGGCGCGTCGCGGTTTCCAACTGCCGCTGCTCATGGCGGCTTGTTTAGCCTTGGCATTGGTTTTTCGTGCGGAGCTATTGATTGTCGTGCAGGCCGATTATTCGACGGGTATCGGCAAGCAGCAGACGGTACGCCTTGAAGACGGCTCTCGTGTGATGCTGAATACCAACAGCGCCATCACGGTTACGATGAAGGATAAGCAAAGGACGATTGAGCTTCTGCAGGGGGAAGCTTTTTTCGATGTCGAGCCTGATACCGATCGTCCTTTTATTGTCCAGGGTGAGCATTCCACCACCCGCGTCTTGGGTACACGGTTTTTCGTTTACAGGAAAAATAACAGCGACGAAGTCAACGTGCTGTCCGGTAAAGTGCAGGTGACAAACAATAATCGCCCCAAGGAATCGGTGCTGTTGCATGATCATGACAGCGTATCGGTTAATCGGGACGGACTCAATAAAACCCATATAGCGAATACGAAACTGGCAAACTCCTGGGTTGACGGCTACCTGGTATTCCAGGATGTGGCGTTGGTCGATGTGATTGAACAGGTACAGCGTTATAGGAACGGCGTGGTTATTTTCAAGGACGACAGCCTGCGCCAGTTCAGGATCAACGGCCGTATCAACTTGCGCGACCCTCAGCACATCCTGTCCACGTTGGAAAAGACATTATCCGTTAAAGTCACGCACTTGACCGACTGGCTGGTTATTATCGGCTGACGGGACAGGGCAGTTGTATCGAAATACTGAGTACGTACATCCCTTCGGTTCGCGCATTCCTTAGCTTAACGCTCATCATCCCCAGCGGCGTGGTTCTGCCGCAAATATTTAAAAACCTCTGATCTACGCCAATGTTAAAAATTAAGTCGCCCGCATAAAAAATGGGGTCCAGGCTTTGCCTGGATGTGTGATGGTCAGGCAAAGCCTGACCTCCAAACTTCTTTCCAGCGTAATGGCTGTGCAAAACGACAGACCAATGGTGTCGTGTTTTTCGTGGAAAAATAAAGAGGTCATAAAATTTTTCTAAATGGTAGTGTGGTTTTTACCGACTTGGGCGTCTTATTCAATGTAGGTAAGAAAATTCTTTCGCTGAATATACCCGGTTAAATTGCGGACAACTAGGAATATAACGTCATGACAGTTAATGAACATCGGCCTCAAAAAAGACAAAGTACGCTTGATAGAGAAATCAGCAAACCCCTGTTTCCGTCGGCGCGGTACTTCCAGATCCACTTCCAGCATATGCAGGCCCAGCTTGATAGTACGCAACGCGGTGTTGAAACATTGCAACAGCAGATCGCTGATTTACAGGCGCGTTTGGGTCCTGCTCATAGCGGGTTTGATATGGCCGACGCAGAGAAATGAAGGTCTTTTTTGTTAAACCGGCACAGCCGGACCCTACCCGATTACCTTTTGAAAATATAGCCATGACGCTGAACTGGCGACGCCTGTTTGCTGTTGCGGTAACCGCTGCATTAACCGCTCTGCTGCATGGCGTGTTGCTGATCTGGTACCTGAATCGTCCGGCGCCGGCGGCGCTTACTGAAGCCATACCATTGCC
>SCST01000016.1 GCA_004299465.1 Methylovulum sp.
ATTGCCATTGCCGACTTATCCGTTTGCAAAACAACGGCACTGGCTTGCCCGTGCTGATATAAATAGTTTTCTGGTGCCTGCCGGACAGGCGCCGCTTGACCGAATCCAGATGGAACCACCCGCCGGCGATAACATTAGGGAAACATTGCTGGCGATATTGTCGCAAATACTCGGGACAGCTCCCGACACGATCAGGACTAATAAAAATATCCGGGATTACGGCGCGGATTCTATTGTTGCGATGCACTTGATGCGCGATATTGAAGAGCGGTTTGCCGTTAAGCTCAGCGGTAGGGAGCTATTGGAATACAGCACTGTGGACAGTCTGGCCGGGCATATCGCGAGCAAAAAAGAACCGGCTAGGTCGGCGCTTTCCGAAGGCCAGAAAGGCTTGTGGCTGTTGCAGAAATTCTCGCCGCTGATGGGCGCGTACAATGTGCCGCTGGCTTTCCGTATCAAGCGCGGATTCGATGACGCCGCCTTCAGCGCGGCTTGCGAGGATGTGCTGAAATGCCATGCCTTGCTGCGCACCGTGATTCGCGAGCATGACGGCGAGCCTTACCAGGTGATCGTCGAATTCGGCGATCCGGTATTCGATCAGGCGGTTCGGCGGGAAAATATCGCGCATCTTGACGAAGACGACGTGCTGCCTTATTTAACGGCAAAAGTTAAAACGCCTTTCGACCTGGAAACCGGGCCGCTGCTGCGCGTCGATGTGTTGTCGCGACCTGCGCACGAGACGCTAGTCCTGGTGACGGTGCACCATATTATTTTTGACGGCAGTTCGGCGTTGCTGCTGATTGATGCGCTCTGGAAAGCCTATTTTGCCCGCTTGCAGCACAGCGAGCCGGAATTGGCCCCGGTCGGGCAGGCCGCTTATTACGATTTTGTGCAATGGGAACAGGCCATGCTGGCCGGTGACGAAGGCCGGGACCATCTCGCTTACTGGAAACAGCAATTGGCCGGCGAGCTGCCGGTCCTGGCGTTGCCTGCGGATCATCCGCGCCGGTTTGTCCAGACTTTTAACGGGCATAGCCATGAATGCCGGCTGGAACCGGCGTTAACGCAAAAGCTGCGGGAGTTTGCACCGCTGCACGGTGTCAATTTATCGGTGCTTTATCTCGCCGTCTTCACGGTGCTGTTGTACCGCTATACCGGACAAAACGATATTCTCGTCGGCATGCCCACGCTGGGAAGGCCCCAGCGGCGCTTCGAGGCGCTTATCGGCTATTTTATCAACATGGTCGTGATACGCAGCCGTTTGTCCGGCGAGACTCGCTTTACGGAGCTGCTGAAAACCTTGCAATTGACCGTGCTTGACGGACTCGACCATGCCGCGTTGCCGTTCCCCGTCTTGGTGCGGGAGCTTGCGGTCAGCCGCGACCAGGCCATGTCGCCGGTCTACCAGGTGTCTTTTGCCTACCAGAATTTCGCCCGGCCGCTTGAACACGCCGAAACCGGGATAGCGCTGGTGGAAGGCATACACCAGGAAGGCGAAGACGAGCTGGGCCTTGAAGTTTATGAGGAAAAAGACCGGACCTTGCTAAAAATGGACTTCCGCCCTGATGTATTTGAGTTGTCGACGATACAGCGCATGATGGCGCATACCGTCAATCTGCTTGAAGACATCGTCGTTAACGCCGGGAACCGGGTAGCGGATTTGGCGATGCTGG
>SCST01000860.1 GCA_004299465.1 Methylovulum sp.
TATAGGAAGATGGCAGCAGATTGTTTATATAAACTTTGATAGGATTGAAAAGAAAAGAAAAATCGTATTGCAGATTATCGGAGAAGTTTAAAATACATATTTGAGACTACATACAACAATTATAAGACATAGATCGACGGTTCACTATTGATAAGCTTAAGAAGGCGATAAAATGTACATAAAACATAGTGTGTTGGTTGAAAAAGATTCACCAATTGAAATAACAATGAGCAAAATTGACGATATCCTTATGAATATTAGAGAATCTATGTTCAACCAATTAAACGAGAAAGAAGTTTGTGTAATATCGATCGCAACAGATTTTGAATGTGCACACATCGAAAAAAGAAATTAGAACAATAAATTACGTATAAAAATATACCCAGGTCCTAAATTATACTAAGGTTTTATGAGGTGTGGTGCTGTTAGGACAGGTCATGTCACGTTATGTATGGTAAGATAATGTATTGTAAGATAAGGTAAAGGTAAGGAAAATGATTTAAGGTGAGGTTGTGTATTGTGACGTAGAGATTGGTAAGGTAGTGTGATATTGTATAAGATAAGGTAAGGAATCAAATATTATATAGTTTATATTCCAAATTGGGTAAAATTGCCTTCCGAATGTATACCAGAAATTAAAGAAGTTGAGGATAAACTTTCATTATTATTAAAAGAAGATGATGTAAAGAAATCTACCGTTAGTTATCTATCAAAAAAGCAGTATCATATCTAAAAATGTTCTAAAGCTCTGTTTTTATATCACAGCCATCATATAATATCATGCTTATATACTTTGTTGTTGTATATTGCAATGCACAACGATGTTACGCCGGTTATATGGTTCCTATAGAAAATATTTATAAGACGCGACAATTTCAAAAACGAAAAAAGTTAAATGTAAATAACAGCTAAAGCTGTCAGGAGATTAGAAAAATGGACATAGAACACCTTGGATATAAAG
>SCST01000178.1 GCA_004299465.1 Methylovulum sp.
ATGAAGAGGGTAACTCCGTCACCGTGCAAGCCGATGGCAAGATTCTGCTGGGCGGACATAACGAAAACGGCAGTAACTGGGACTTCACTCTGGTACGCTACAACCCAGATGGTAGCTTAGATCGCACTTTCGATGGCATCAATTCCCTCAACGGCAATCCAAATTACACCGAAAACGGCGCCGCAATCGTTTTAGATAAATCCGTACAAATCTACGATGCCGAATTATCCGACCGGGATAATTTCAATGGCGCGTCCATTACCTTAGCCCGGCACGGCGGCGCGGATAACCAGGATGTGTTTTCAGGCAGCGGCCATCTCAGTCTTAGCGCCAGTAATGCCCAGTTATCCGGCATCACCATCGGCACAGTTAGCAACAGCAACGGCACGCTGACGATCCATTTCAATAGCAATGCCACTCAAGCGCGGGTTAATGAAGCCTTATCGTCGTTAGCCTACAGCAACACCTCCGACAACCCATCCACATCGGTGCAAATCGACTGGACATTTAACGACGGCAATACCGGCAAACAAGGTACGGGCGGCGCGTTAAAAGCGTTGGGTTCAACAACGGTCAATATCACGCCAATTAATGATGCGCCAACCTTTAAAGCACCATCCGCTATCAATTTTATTGACAGTGTTTTTGATGACAGCTTTGCAACGGTCAAAGGGAAATTAGTCGCTAATGATGCAGAGAGTAGTCCTTTAACTTATGGTATTGCCGGTGGTACAGATAATGGTAATGGCACCGTCAGTAAAAACAGCTTATATGGTGTGCTGACAGTCACCAAGTTAACCGGAGCGTATAGTTTTGTCGCAAACGATGCGGCTATTGAAGCATTGAAGGCTAATGCCGGCGTTGGCTTTACGGTTACTGCATCGGATGGTGTGCTGCGTGGCAGTGTAACGCTGGCTATCAAGCTTACGCAAAAAGGTGCAACCGAATCTGTTGGCAAGGATACGTTGATAGGCACATCGGCTAATAACAAATTTGATGGCTTGTCGGGGAATGACTCCATTAACGGCTTAGCGGGTGCTGATACGATGAAGGGCGGTTTAGGCAACGATTTTTATGTTGTCGATAACAAAGGCGATGTGGTGCTCGAAACCTCAGCGCTGGCAACTGAAATGGATACGGTTAACAGCTCGGTGACTTACACGATTAAAAACTATGTCGAAAATCTTGCCCTGACCGGAACAGCGGCGATTAACGGCACAGGCAATGCGCTCAACAATATCTTAACCGGCAATGCACGGGCTAATACGCTGAATGGCTTGGCGGGCAATGATGTTATCACCGGTTTGGCGGGCGCTGATACGATGATAGGCGGCTTGGGTAATGATAGTTATGTTGTTGATAACATAGGCGATGTGGTGACTGAATATTCAGCCCTGACGACTGAAATTGATAGCGTTAATAGTTCTGTCAGTTTCGCCTTAAAAGCCAATGTGGAAAATCTTACCTTGACCGGAACAGCGGCGCTTAACGGTACCGGCAATGTACTCAATAATGTCTTAACCGGCAATGCGGGTGCTAACACGTTGAACGGTTTGGCGGGTAATGACATTATTGACGGCCTGACGGGTGCTGACACGATGGCGGGCGGAATGGGCAATGATGTCTATTTTGTTGATAACAAAGGCGATGTTGTGACGGAATATTCAACGTTGGCAACTGAAATTGATAAAGTTAATAGCGCTGTCAGTTACACATTATCGGCTAATGTTGAAAATCTTGTCCTGACCGGAACAGCGGCGATCAATGGCATGGGTAATGCGCTGGATAATGTTTTAACCGGCAATGCCGCCGCTAACACGCTGAACGGCGGCATCGGCGCGGATATGCTGATTGGTGGTTCGGGTAATGATGTTTATGTTGTCGATAATGGCGCTGATATTGTCTCTGAAACGTCTGCTGTGGCGTCTGAAATTGATCGGGTTGATAGCTCGGTAAGCTACACCTTAAAAGCCAATGTGGAAAATCTGACCTTGGCCGGAACGGCGGCGATCAATGGCACGGGTAATACCTTGGCAAATGTCATTACGGGCAACGCGGGGAATAATCTTCTGGTCGGCTACGAGGGTAGCGACACGCTAAACGGTGGTTCGGGTAATGACATACTGAACGGCGTAACCGGCCAGGATGTGCTGACAGGGGGCGCCGGTTTCGACGCGTTTCGGTTTTCTGTTGTGCCGACTCCCGGCAATGCGGATGTGATTACTGACTTTGTCGTAGCCGATGACTCGATTCAGTTGGAAAATGCTGTTTTTACCCAGTTTATTACCACCGGTACGCTAGATGCCACGCATTTTGTCAAAGCGGATGTTGCTCTTGATCTTGATGATTATGTGATCTACAACCCTGCCAGCGGTGCGCTGATGTATGACGCAGATGGTAATAATACCGGTGCGGCTGTACTGATTGCGGTGTTGGGGACGAATTTGGCGCTGACTAATGGGGATATTGTTGTGATTTGATACGGGTGTAGCATGGTTGATTTCGGCGCTTTAAATCACGCCCGGCTGTTTTTCAGGTAATCCCTTGATTGCCCATAGCGGGTTATTACTTTGTTGTCATATAATACCGCCCTTAGTTTTTACGATCCCTGACTAGAGAGTTAATATGAAGAAAATAGCTTTATTTATTATGTCGTTACTGTTATTTTTCGTGGCCGCCGCTAATGCGCATGGCCCGGTACGTCAAAAAGCCGAAGAAGAAATCACTATCAATGCACCGGCTGAAAAAGTCTGGTCACTGATCAAAAATTACGGCGATATGTCCTGGCATCCTGGTATCAAAAGCACTACTGTCGATAACGGTAACAGCAAAGGTTCAATCCGCGTTTTGACATTGAAAGACGGCGGCACGATCACCGAAGAATTAAAAAAGTATGACGACAAAAAAATGACGTTTGCTTATAAAATCACCGAGATGAGTACGGCGAAAACGATCACGCATGCCGGCGCCGAAGAAAAAGTGCCGGTATTGCCTGTCGACAATTACGCGGCCAGCATCGAAGTGGAAGCTAAAGGCGCGGCTACTGTCGTTTCATGGAAAGCGGGTTATTACCGCGCTTATATGAACAACAACCCGCCTGAAGAAATGAATGAAGAAGCGGCTAATTCAGCGGTAACGGCTATTTTGAAATCAGGCCTGGAAAATTTGAAAACCCTGGCTGAAAACTAAGGTTTTCGGGTGGCTGGTTTGCAATCCTGGGCGGTAGCGATGGCCGCTGTTTTTTTTACAACACCGCTTGCCGCTGCGCCTTATGCTTGTATCAGCAACCAGTTAAGCGACAGCGTTTCTATTGTTGATACCGGCAGCCGCCGTGTTGCCGGTACCGTGCCGGTACCCGGTAAACCTGCGGGGGTCGCGGTGTCCCCGGATGGCAAGCAATGCTATATCAGCACACCGGAGGGACACGGCTTTGCTGTTTTAGATATTCAACAACGCCGGATTACCAACACCGTCAAGGTCAGCGACGGCGCTTTGGGTATTGCCGTCAGTCCAGATGGTAAGCGGATTGTTGTCGCAGACTGGTATAACAATACCGTTGCCGTCGTGGATGCCGCTACATTCGACATCGTCAAGACGATTGCCGTCGGGCAGTCGCCATCGGGTTTGGTCATCAGTCCTGACAATCGTTGGCTCTATGTCGCCAACCGGCTCAGTGATTCTGTTTCCAAAATAGATTTGCGCGACTTCAGCGTTAAAAAAACGGCGCCGGTGGGCGCGCATCCATTTGGCTTGACGATTGACGCCAGGGGCGAACGCCTGTATGTCGCGAACGTACAAAGCGATGATGTCACGGTCTTGGAAGCGGCGCGTATGCGGACGATTGCCACCGTTAAAGTGAATATGCTGCCTTATGCCGCAGCATTGGCGCTTAATGACAGCCGATTGTTCGTGACGAACCAGGATGACGGCTCGGTGTCGGTGATCGATACGGTTTTGTTGAAGGAAATTGCGTTGATTCCGGTAGGTGAAAAACCCGAGGGTATCAGTACACATCCTGATGACCGGCAGGTGTATGTCGCTAACTGGTTTGACAGTAATGTATCGGTGCTCGATGCAAAGACGCTGAGAGTCGTCGATACGATTAAAACGGGCGAAGGCAGCCGTGCTTTCGGGCAATTTATTGCGACACATTAATCAAGGTAGGAAACGAAATGGCTGAAACAGTAGATGAATTGACGGTAAAGTATGAAGACGGCGGTATTGAAACCGTTAAGGAACTGGACAAAAAAGTGCTGACCAAAGGCGCTTGGGCTACGGTGATGTACCGGTACCAGGACTGGAATCGCGCGAAAGAGGAATACGGTCCCGATAAATACACGATACGGCGTTACCAAAAACGCAATGGCGAATATCAGCAAAAATCGAAATTTAATATTTCCAGTAAAGACCAGGCGAAAAGCATTATCGCCGCGCTGCAGGAATGGATAGATTAAAACTGCGGGGGATTTGATAATATGCTGGTAACTGTTCAGGTCCTTGCCCTACGAGGCTGTGAAAGTATTCGTGAAAACAGATTATTCACCACGAAGATCACGAAGAAAATACAGAGTAGATCAGTATATTGAAACTTCGTGCTCTCCGTGTTCTTCGTGGTTATTCGTTTTATATTGAATACTTTCACAGTCTCCTACAGCAAGGAGCTGGATAGCTACAAGTTCGCCATTCTCGAAAATTCTCTTGTGTTATGAGTCCACCAAGGTAAAGCCGTGACATAAGGCAATAGCCGCAATTTGGAGATCGTAAGGGCCAATTGGTGTACCGGCTTAGGCAAGTTCGGCACGGATTGGCCGAAGCGGCGAGCTGGACTACCTTCAAACGGGAGCGATGAAAACCCATTGCCCAATTCATCAAGCAACGCCAAATTTTCTTTGCGGCGTGTACTTTTGAAAGCACCAAAATATAGCTCTTCCAACCGGGTCGGCAAATTTTTAAAGATTAGTGCGAGAGTTTTGGCTTGGAAACAGCTGACCACGAATACGGCCATTGCCGCTGTTGCAATAGACGTAACTTGAATGAAGAATGATAACGTCATTTCTTCGACTGAACGGAGATTCAACTGCAATGCCAGACGCTATCGATTCTATAGATTTATTGAGCACGATTTGTTCCAAACTATCCGTGGCATCGCTGATTGCACCATTGGCGGCGCTATTGCTCGGACTGGTCTTAGGCTTTCTGCTCGCTAAGCACCGGCGCAACGGAAGCGCGCTGCAGGTAAAATCGGTATTGCCCCCGGAAGCTGTCAATAAAGAGCCGATATGGCACAGTTTGTCGGAGGAGCAGGCAATATCCGCCCAGGCGTCCGATCCTACCCAGGGCTTAAGCGCGGTGGTTGCCGCAGGACGCCTGAAACATTACGGAAGCAACCGGTTTGTCGAAAAGCCGCCGCGTCCCGTCTGGCTTTTGTTGCTGTCCCAGTTCAAAAGCCTGCTGATTTTGGTATTGGTAATCGCGGCAATATTGGCGACAGCGATTGGCGATATTAAAGACGGCATAGTGATACTCGTGGTTGTCATCATTAATGCCTTGCTGGGGTTCTACCAGGAGTTTCAAGCTGAAAAATCGCTGGCTGCACTAAAAAAGATGCTTGCATTGCAAGCTGAAGTGCGGCGTGACGGTCGCTCGATGATCTTGCCGGCCGAACAACTGGTGCCCGGCGATATTGTCA
>SCST01000179.1 GCA_004299465.1 Methylovulum sp.
ATTTCATAAACTTAAATTAACTATGAACTTAGTAAGCAAATCTTTTGCCATGAGGAGGGGTGAAGTAAAAAAGCTTGAAGTAAAAAAAAGCGTCCTATCCGAGAAAATAGGACGCCAAGATGGCACCAAACACAGGAGAGTGAAACAATAACGATTATCTATTTTTCAGCATTAATGATGCCAACACATAGTCTTTTTAATATTCAATTACTTATCGTGATTGCTTATTTTTTTGTGCGACGATTGCATTTTTTTTGCACCACAAAGCCTATATTTACCGCATGATCGCACTAAGTTTGTGCGTTCATGCGAACCTGTCCAACAAAATCTCCAGCAAGATCGGCATCGAGAGGGATCACTCTGTCAAGGTTCCGTTTAAATAGCCCCTACAGCGGCTTCTTTAACGACAGTGATTGTGTTGTCTTGCGCTTCGGCAAAAGACATTACAGGGGTTTTTGCGTTGTAAGTTTTTGCGGCAGCATAAGCGATAGCGACCTTATCTTCGGCGGACTGGTTTTTCAGTTCATGTTTTTCGATGTAAAGTTCTTCGAGCAATTCATTCCAGACCAGGCCTTCCTTAAAAGGCAGTAATTTATAAGTAACGCCTTCCAGCTCAACTTGCATGCCTTTGCCGATATTTTCGATATAAATTAATGCGATGCAGTCAGGAGCCAGGTCGGCTTTGTATTTTTCGACCAAGACAGGCAATAAATCGAGCATCGGCAACAAGCCGTTGATAAATTTTATCTGGTCGTTTTCAACAATCATCGCAGAATGTATCAATAAGGCTTCCGGCGGTTTGCGGTCGGTTGTTGAGCCTTCGCGCAACGCACCTTCTTTCAGGACCAAGTCGCCGCGGTAAGCGTAGACGCCTGCATCGCTGGTTTGCCCGTTGACCAGTGTTACTGTTAATAAACCTTTGGCTTGGTAGCTTTCAAGTAGCATGATGTGTTCTCCTTAGGGAATAAAAAATTAGGGTAGTGTTGTTGCGAGCTGTTCTATCGCCATCAACCGGTTTGTCAAGGCAATATGTTCGGCGGCGTTGAATAAAAGCTGCTGTTCGCTGAAATATTCAGAGGCGGCATCGATGGCATCCTGCATGATGGCTATGATGAATCGCCCGGCATGAATGGAGTCCAGCATTTTCGGAGGTACAGCCGATTCAATGCGTAACATCTGGTTGTCACGGTTAAATGAATGCAAACGCAGGCCTTCAAAACCTGCTTGCTCTTGCCGGCTGGGCAATAAAAAGACAATATCCAGGACAGGCGTCGTGTTTTGTACCGGAAGATCGCGGTTGTCGGCCAGTTGAATGGCTGTTTTAGTCACGGCCAGCATAAAGCTGCTCTCATCGAGCGACCGGTTAGGCATCATTGTGCTGATATGTATAGTCATTGTTCATCCTGTTTTTTATACGGACATGCAGAATGCTTGCCAAACTCTGCTGTTGGGTGATAAAAACTATTTTTTGTTTGTTAGTTATTGAATTATCATTAATTATTTTCTGTTGGTAGGATGTGTAGGCTTAGGGGATGTAGTAAAAAGGTAAGGTTTTATGAAATATTATCAACAAGTCAATGTCGTAAAGCCGACAAATTCATGATCCTGTCGCGTCGGCTAAGGCATGATGCCTGTCTATTCTCTGGGGGCGTCATAAAATTATTATGGCTATAATGATAGCTAGATTGTAGGCGGGGGATTCGGCATGAAAACTAATACTATCGCGGAAGCAAAAAATAATTTATCTCAATTGATTCATCGGGTTGAGGCAGGGGAAGCTATTCATTTGACCCGCTATGGCAAACCGGTTGTTGTCTTGTTGTCGGAAGATCGTTATCAAAACCTGATTGCACCGAATAAAAGCCTGAATGCGGCGATACTGAATTGGCGAAGTCAATTGGATGATGACTTGGACATTGGCTTAAGCGATAACGAGCTTAAAGCATTACGCACGGATAGCGCAGGGCGTGAGTTTTCATGGGACGAATAAATTATTTGCTGGACACCAATATCCTTTCCGAACCCGCTCGCCTAAAACCTGATGTCCACGTTATGCAGCGGTTTGCTCAGTACGATGGACAGTTTGCAACCGCTGCCGTGGTTTGGCATGAACTCGTGTATGGCTGTGCCTTGTTACAAAACTCAAAAAGAAAAACCCAACTGCAATCTTATTTGTCGATGTTATTAAATAACGACTTAATGATTCTTCCATATGAACAGATTGCGGCTGAATGGTTTGC
>SCST01000778.1 GCA_004299465.1 Methylovulum sp.
CCAAGCATTCCAACATAATATTTGGTATTTGAAAATGAAGGTTGTGCTGACCAATCACTCGAATGTATAGTGGCAAAACGTTCTCCATAGAATAATCTTGTATTGGTATTATTAGAAGGTGAGCCCCAGGATACCGATGCACTATTTAGTATAGATAAAGAGACACCATTTATAGTATAAACTCCAATTCTCCATGTCTGGCTCAGATCTTCATCCGCTCCCACATTAGTTTCTGATGCACTGAAATTGAGTAACATCGTGCTTACGGTCATATTTCCTGGGAATAAATTACCAGGTACAGGTGTCAATGGGAATAAGAAGAATGTCCCGTTTGAGGTAGCTTGTGTACTTATTGATTGGTTCGCATTTTGCCAATAAGATAGTGTTGGATCTGCTTTGGCAGAAATTGTGATTGCATTACCTCCTGCCTGAGATAAAGTTATATTATTACCACCAGCAATAGTCAAAGTGCCAGCTGTTACTACCGCTAAAGTTCCTGTAGTATTTCCAGATAGATTAATCTGTCTTATAACATTCTGTGTCTGTTCTGTTTGGTTTGCAGATATAGTAAGAGTCGCCGATCCACCAGTTGTAGATTGGGATAAAGTTATACTACCACTTCCTACAAATACTATTTGTTTAGAAACTAGGCCTGTATTTCCACTTGTATTACCTAAATTTGATATTCCGGCTGAATAAGAGTTGCCTCCTGATATGGTGATGGCGTTACCACCCTGGTTTAGAGTTATATTATTTCCACCTGCTAGTGTCAATGTTCCACTTGATACTAGAGCAAAAGTACCAGATGTATTTCCACTTATACTAACATCAAATAAATTTTGTGTCTGTACTGTCTGATTGGATGCTGATATTGTTAACGAATTTTGGTTTTGGGATAGTATAATATTATTTCCACCAGCCAGATATAGAGTACCAGAAGTTATATCTACAAATGTTCCAGATGTATTGCCTATTATACTGATATCTCGTATTATATTTTGTGTCTGCTGTGATTGTGTTTGAGCATTTATTGTAATAGTTACATCTTCAGAAGATGCTCCAGTACCTATACTCTGAGAAAGAGTAATATTGGTTCCGCCAACAAATATCAATTTATCCATTAATGCTGGAGCACCAGTAGTGCCAGCAGTATTGCCTAAATTAGATACCACTGCTGTCAATGCCTCAGGACCAGATAAAGTTATTGAATTTTGGTTTTGAGATAGAGTAATATTATACCCACCAGCCAGATATAAAGTACCTGAAGTTATATCAGCGAGTACTCCAGACGTGTTGTTACCTATTAAGCTGACATCTCGTATAATATTATTTGTCTGTTGTGATTGATTAAATGCAGAAACTGTAACAGTGGCTGATTGTCCATTTGTACTCTGACTTAATGTTATATTATTTCCACCGACAAATACTATTTGATTTTGTATAGTTCCAAGGCTTCCAACATCATGAGTCCCTCCAGATGCACCTGCTGAAAAGTTGCCTCCTACAACAAGAGCTCCAGAAATCGTAACGGTGGCTGAATTTCCATTTGTACTCTGGCTCAATGTTATATTATCTCCACCAACAAATACCAATCGATTTGCTACAGTTCCAAGATTTCCAACATCATGAGCCCCACCAGATGCACCTGCTGAAAATGATGCTGTACCTGCACCGGCAGCTGAGATTGTTACAGTTATACCATTAGTAGCATCTGTGTTCTGAGATAAAATAATGTTAGGTCCACCTGCTAATACTAATTGTCCAGGTATTACCTTTGTATTTCCTGAGTCATTACTAAGATTTGAAACTCCTGCGGCCATAACACCTGCATGTTGATGACCTTCGAGAGCAAATCTTGAAGCCATTGCACCTATGACATTGACAGTTGTAACTCCAGATACAGTTGTTGCCGATGATAATAGATTTATCACATTGATTGTACTATTATTATTGGATATCTGTATAAGGCTACCTGCAGGTGCAGATATTGACATTGTTCCAGAAGAAGCGTTTAGGCTTCCTACCGCTGACTGGTTGAATGCAGATATAGTTATCGAATTTGCATTTTGAGATAAAGTTATATTGTTACCGCCAGCCAGATATAAAGTACCAGAAGTTATGTCTGCAAGCGTTCCAGATGTATTATTACCTATTAGACTAACATCTCGTATAATATTTTGTGTCTGTTGTGATTGTGTTTGAGCATTTATTGTAATAGTAGCAAGCTCTGCGTTTGTATCTATACTCTGAGATAGTGTTATATTATTACCGCCTACAAGAACTAATTGTTCGTGTGCCACATTTGTAGTAGACGTACCTGCAGTATTTCCCAAATTAGACATTCCTGCTGACATTGGATGGTGAGCATATATAGTTACAGTGTTTTGATTTTGGGACAACGTGATATTAGTACCACCAATGAGAGATAAAGTACCAGAAGTTATATCTGCAAATACACCTGCTGTATTGCCACCTATATTAAAGTCTCTTATTATGTTATTTGTCTGTTGTGATTGATCAAATGCAGAAATCGTAATAGTAGCCGATGCTACATTTATAGATTGGGATAATGTTATATTATTTCCGCCAGCAAATACTATTTGGTTTGATATAACTCCAGTATTTCCAGATAAATTACCTAAATTAGATGCGCCTGCAGTAAAAGAGCCTGCACCTATGGCTGCTGCTGATATGGTTATCGCATTACCATTTTGAGATAAAGTTATATTATTGCCACCAGCTAATGTCAGTGTTCCTGACGATATTAATGTCTGAACACCTACTATATTACCATCTATGGTAGCGTTTATTTTGGCACCTTGTCCCTGTGGAGGAAAATCGCTCATATCTGATCAACTCTTATATCAATTATTCAAATTATTGTATCTACAATTATTCAAATTATTGTATCTACAATTATTCAAATTATTGTATCTACAATTATTCAAATTATTGTATCTACAATTATTCAAA
>SCST01000861.1 GCA_004299465.1 Methylovulum sp.
GGCTGTTCGGTTGCTACCTTCGGCGTATTGCCGGCGCCTGCGGCAAAGCGGTTGGCTACGATATTTATATTATCGGCGCTGAGCCGCCATTTCCCGGCCTTACCGTGAACTGCCGAGGCATCGACGAGGATGCCCGAAGTGTCCAACTCGTGACCGGAAGTCTGGATTACGCCGCCATTTCCGTCTTGCTCGCCGCCTTTGGCGCTGATATGTCCGTAAGCGAGCGTGGCGTTATCGGACCAGACACTGACGTTGCCGCCATTACCGCTGGTTTTAGCGTCGGCATTAATCGCTGTATCCGCGCCTATATAGACGCTTTTGGCGTTATGAATACCAGCACTGCCGCTTGCCCTACCGTCGCCGACGGATACCTGCCCTCCGCCATTCGCGCCACCGGCGTCAATACCCGCCTGGTTCAGCACGTTAATGTGTTCGCCCAATAAGCTGATGTTGCCGCCCTTGCCGGTTTCCGTGGCTTTGGCCTCTATTGCGCCATTTGCGAATACCGTTCCCGCCTTGCTTTCGACGCTGATCGTTCCCGCATCGCCGCTGCTGTTATTGGCAGACAATTTGCTGTCCTGGGTCAGGTTAATATGCTGCTCCGCGACCAGCTTGATATTCCCCTGAGCGTCTATGCTTACGCTGTCGGCATTGATTTCACCGCTGTGGGTGATCGTATTGGCAAACACATTGACTGCGCCGCCTTCGGTCAGCAGCTTGCCGAGATTAAGCACCGCATTGCCCGGCGCCTGGATCTCAAAGCGGATATCGGGATCATCGAGATTCGTCAAGACAAGGTTTTGTCCTGCGGCCAGCGTAATTTGCCCGCCTTCGGTCTTGATGATGCCGTTATTGTTGATGGAAGGCGCAATCAAAATAATATTGCCATCCTTGCCAGCTCGGATAATGCCTTCGTTGACAATACTGCCGGCATTGGACCCGGCAATGAAATGATAATTGCCGCTAAAAAAATCCTGGTCGCTTAAGTTAAGGCTGGAGGCGATCAAACCCTGGGTATCGATCACCGAATTCGCGCCGAACACAATGCCGTTGGGATTGATTAACAGGACTTTGCCGTTGGATGCCAGTTGACCGAGGATTGCGCTGGGATTTTCGCCGATGATACGGTTAAGCACCGCGCTTTGGCCGTTTTGCTGGATAAATCGGGTAATTTCGTTTTGTGCGATATTAAAATTCTGCCATTGGATAATCGCGTTGGGACTATTGGTAATATTGGCTACGCCCGGAGAGGAGGTATCAATGCTGACTTGTCCGCTGATAATCTGTGCGCCGTCGGGATTGGCTAATAGCGACGGCGGGTAAATGATCGCCAGGATAGCCAGATTGAGCGCTCGGCGTAGCGGTGCATGTGCGCCGAAGAACAAGTTATCAAGCTTTAGCTGTTGCCGGTTGGGTTTCAAGGCGATCTCCTTTAGGAAGGGTCTATTGCGTGTTTTCATCTTATCATCAATCATAGTG
>SCST01000180.1 GCA_004299465.1 Methylovulum sp.
GGAGGCGTGCCGTCCGGCGTTGTTCCGCCCGGAGGTGTTGTGTCTGTGTCAGCCGATGGCGTTGTGTTGTCTCCATCCGGAGAGGTCGTGCCATCCGGTGTTGTACTACCCGGAGATGTTGTATCCGTCAGGATTGTTTCGGTGCCACCACCCTTGGCAGGGTCGAGACACTCCTCGCGCGCCGCTTCGATGGCGGCATCCTGCATGCTTACCGTCGTGATAACGATAGCTCTATCCTTGTATTTCGTATCACTAGCCTCTTCAACGCGCTCTTTATGCTTGGTCAGCTCTTCTTTTAAGTCTTTTATCCCCGAGTCGCCGCAGCCCTTTACAATCCGGTATTTATGTCCAGAATCGCCTTGTCCCAATTTAACTTTGCTCGAGTCTATTTTCGACGCATCATGAGAATCGGCGACACAAGCGTTATATTTTTCCCTGACACCGCTGTCATCCAAGCTGCTGTCTGAAACGATGAGGCTGGAATCAGTTTTATGTTTGGTTTTTTTATACCCGCTATCCTCGTTTTTAAGCTTGTCACGGTAATCGGAGCTGTCAGTGCTGTCTTTACTCTTGCTTTTGCAACCGCTGATGAAATGATGCTTGCCGCTGTCAGAAACGCTGTCATGACCGCTGCCTTTGCCATTGCCTCTGTTATCCCTGCCTTTGTGGCTGCTGTCACTGCTGTCACTGCTGTCGCCGGCATCGAGACACTGGCTAAGCGCGGTAACGACATCTTCGCTATCCTTGTCGTCTGTCAATGCGTCATCACTCACCACAATCGGTTCGAAATACGACTGCACCTTGGTAATTAAGGTTTCTCTGTACGTTCCGGTACAATTGGTGATGACGCGCACTTCATTAACTGTGCTACTTGTGCTGTTGGATGCCGGAGTTGTACTGTCGGCGGTAGGAGCTGTGCTACCGGCTACCGGGGCTTGGGTGCATGAACCTAAATAATCCCCGCCGTGATTGTCGCGGTGTGCAGGCCAAGCGCTATAGCCGATATGGATGGTATGTTTATTTTCTGGGTTACCAGGTGGTACATGGCAGATAGTAATTTTTTTATCTTCACCATTTTTTTTGCTACGCAAATCGCTGTCGGCTTGTTTGCTGTTTTCGGACTTGTTCTTTTCCGAGTCGTTCTCTCCGGATTTCCTGCTGTCTGCATAACTTCCTTCCATATGGCTCACAACCCCGATGGTCAACAACGCGGTTATGGCTAGAGATAAAATAGAATGTTGTTTGTGCTTGAAAGGTTTCATATCAATTTCCCCGTTGTTGTTAAATTAGTTATTGAATTAGCTTATGGTGCTGCTACTACGACATTGTCATCGCAACGCACCGCATATTTTGATTCGACGGTGCGCTCCGCAGACGTGCCGGCGGTTTTACTGACTACTTGAAACGTGTAAAGCTCGGTGGTGCAATTGGTAGGTATCGAGTTACATGGAAAAGTGCTCAATAACTCCC
Organism: Methylovulum sp.; assembly: GCA_004299465.1. GTDB lineage: Bacteria > Pseudomonadota > Gammaproteobacteria > Methylococcales > Methylomonadaceae > Methylovulum. The sequence continues at coordinate 1,471 of SCST01000180.1, forward strand.
TCTGCGTAGTATCTTTGCAAACCACTTCGACATTTGCTGCTCTAGTGATGCATGCAACGGATGCAATACTCACTTTGGTTGTGCCGATTTCGGCGCTGACTAAATTCAGACTATTGGTAATTTCCCATTGCGGCGTAGTTAAATCTTCATCAGCCGCTTGTAAGTTGGTAAATTCGTCAGTTGCACTAGGGCAGTGGAAAAGTCTATCGGGAATGGATTGGCCTGGCGTCAGATCAAAAAAGTCTGGGAGATATCATAAAGCATCGTGGTGGCGTTATAGCATCGATAGGTGACTTGTGTTGCCGCATTATTAACGGTCGGTGTCCGGCATTCCTGGCTATTGTTCGCGTGCAAGACGTCGACGTAATTTTCCGAGAGCCTTAATATATCCTCACCGGTAGCAAAAGCTTCAGTTTGAGTTTGGGCGTTACCCGCCATCATGAATTCCAGCCGATTCTGCTGGATCATGTTCACGCCTAGCAGCGTGAGCACCAGCAGGCTCACCAGGCTAAAGACCAGCACTACGCCTTGTTGGCGCGATGCAAACATCGGCACTTTCCGATTCCAGTCGTCTCTGTTCCAGAATGCGGACGCTGTAAAAAGGAAAGATAATTTGCTGGACTTCATACAGGCATCCTTAGAAGTTACGCGAAGTAATCGTTGTCGAAAACACCCGATACAAACGTCTATCGGCAGGTACATCGGGAATGATGCTTTGTCCGTCTATCAGGTAAGTTGGATTGCCTTGCGCTATATTCCTTTCCCCACTGCTCAAGACAAGATAAAGCCTGATGCTGACTATATTCATCCAATTTCCCCCATTCTGGACACCGTCGGCGCGCAGATAAACGTTGGCCGCAGCATCGGCATCCGTATCGACTCCGTACAAAACAAGAAACCGCTCCACATTAGACAGCAAAGGTTTTTGCACCGATAGCTTAACGGGATTTGCTGCCCCGGTCGTCACATCGACAATTTCCCGCTTCGCCGTGCAATACAGCGTCGGCGTATTATTATCGAGAGCGACATACAAATAAATGCTGATGACGTGTATTGCCATTGTTGGATCTTCGCCGGCATCCAGGCCAATATCCCTGGTGCATGGCGAATAATTGGTCGAGGCGGCGCTCAGCTCGATGGCATCATTGAGCTGGTACCGAAACACTAATTTGTTAACATCATAAGTTCCGTTAAAACCGTTCGGATCATAGTCGCCGCCGATGAACGCACCTGCCGGCAAGTCTATTCCTGAGCCTAACATGTCGTTGTCCGCAAGGAATACAGTAGCCGCAGACCCGACCGCACTTCCGGGCACGGGTGTCGCAAACCGGTTTCTTAAAAAACCGATGCGCCGCGCTTCCTTCGTCAATACTTCAAGAATATAGCGCCCGTCTTCCATCATGTGGCTCAAGGTCTGTTGCGTTTTGTAGGTCTGCCGGCTCTGTAGCAGAATTTGTCCCAGCACAGCAACCAGGGCGCTCGATATCGCCAGCGTAACCAGCAATTCAACCAGCGTAAAACCGCGTTGTTTAGCGCTCATAAGCGCACGTCCAGTTTCAGAGTCGCCGTTGACACGCCCGCGCCGTTGCGTGAAATGTTTACGGCTTGATTTGCCCGGTCCCATGTCAGGATAAGGTCAATCACCTCATTGCCTACGACAGCAGTTGTCCTGGCATCATCGTTCCGGATTATACTGATAGTGGCATTAGGCAATATTCTCTGAACATCTTGCCACCAGCGGTAAACATCGTACTCAGCCTGTTCCGCGGCAGTGCAGCCCGGTACGCTGACCGCGTCGTCCGGCGGATCCATGATGTTGCAATACGGATGCGAACTGGGGGTATCCGCTTGGGCGGTATCGATAACTGTCTGCGGAGTCGCAGTATTTTGCCAATACGCGGCATTAGCCCGTATCCGGTCGTTCATCTCGTAGGCGAGAAAATTTGCCTGACTGAGCAAATAGGCGTCCTTATTATCTTTCAGTGCCAGCACTTGCATTGATGCCAATCCAAGCAGACCCACCGCCAGGATGACCATTGCAACCAATACTTCGATCAGTGTAAATCCTTTTGTTTTGATTAAGCTGTATTGCATAAAGACAACCTTTTGTTTTTTTAATCGCTTCTGCTTGTTGTTTTGCATAAGAAAACGCATTCGCCTGGGACCGGGCATGACCCTATCGTGCGTTGTCACGATTAAATGCAGCGAAAATAAATTTCTTCGAAAACGCCGTAATACAAAATCAGCCCCCTCTTGCAACACAGTGGATTTTTATCCTTCAATTATTAATACACGTAGCTAAAAATTCAGCCATCAAACATTGCCGGCTAAATTTTTAAGGACCAAGCACTTGCCCGTTATTCTAATAAAATTATCGCATGAAATATAGGGTTGTTTACTGCCTAATGATAAATGCCGATGTTATAACATCCCGCATGATTATTATAATCAGTGCTTGA
>SCST01000181.1 GCA_004299465.1 Methylovulum sp.
CGGCGCCTAGGCCGGGCACCGCTTGCCACCAGTTAGCAGAGGTGTGTGTTTGATACACGCCGACCCAATCGGCTACGGTCGCGACGTTTAACGGTTGTAATTTATCCAGCCATTCATCGGCTAACCAATACGTCAACGGTTGTTGCAGCTCCGGTCCAATATCGACAGCGGCCATGAGCCTTTCCACCCGTTTCAATGTTAGCGGCAGCCAGTTCGCCCGTGCCTTACGCTCCAGCCAACCCTCTCCCCAGTCTGTTTGTAGTCGCCGGGCTTTCAGGATCAGTCGTGCCCGGCAGTCGGCCAACACGGTAGCGGGATGGTCATCCTCGCCACAGAAGTCTGCCAGGGTATCCATGGGCAGGCCATTCAGCCAGAATCGGAGCATCGTTAATTCGCTGCCATTTAATAAAGGTGTAGTCATGGGCATCAGCTTAGGTTCCGTGTAGAAGAAAGTGCGTTTTTCGCGGTAAACCGCTATTTTAAGGGCTGTTAGCCTGTCGTTGAAAGTATAGTCTGGTTTTTGATGCTTAGTATAGATAATAGTAGTTATCTATATCAGTTTATTTAAAAGTTATAAATAATAGCGATAAACTGAAAAAATTATTTATAATAAAAGCCATAAAATACCGTTCACACCTAATAAAATCCAATAGCAGACAATCATGCCCAAACTGACCGACACCTATGCCCGCGCCTACGACTGCTGCGACCAAGTGTTTATGGAACTCGGCCGCTTTCCAACCATCGACCTGATCCGCGATCGGATTGGCGTCAACAGCCCCACCACGATCAAAAAGGCCATGAACGAGTGGACGCGGCATTTTGCCGAAAAGCATTTTGATAAGCTCAATCGGCCGGACGTGCCAGCGGCCCTGGCCCATGCGATGGAGCAGGCCTGGAAGCTGGCGGTGGTCGAGGCGGAGCAGGCATATCTTAAGAAAGAGCAGGGCTACCAGAACACGATCGCCGAAAACCAGGCGGTCGTAGCGGAGCTGCAGCAAGCAATGGCGTTTGTCAACCAAACGCTGGGCCAAGCCAGGGCGCAATTGGAACAGAGGGAACAGCAAATCAACGTGTTGCAGCAACAGTTTGACGAACAAACCCGGCTTGCCGGTCAGTTACGTGAACAACTCTCGGTGAGCGAGAAGGATTTGGAGGAACAACACCGGTTGCTGCAGGCACAGGAGCAGCGCCGGCAGCAACAGCAGGACCAGGACCAGGACCAGGACCAGGCGTGGTTTGCGCGGCGGATCAGTGAGGAGAAACAGTATATGGAGGAAAAATGGCACGATAAGGTACAGCAGCAACAGCAACAGATCGCGCTATTGTCCGCATCGGAAGCGACATTGCAGGCGTTGTGCGCCAACTTGCGCCGGGAGCAACTGCACTTGCAGGAGGCGCTGGCGTTGGCGCAAACGCCAAAGCCAGACGCGCATCGCTTTAAGCTCAGGCGTCAGCCTGACAAAGTGCCCGACAAAGGCCGGGGCAGGTGAGGCGTTTTGAGTGTCGTCGTTTTATTTGAAGGAACGGGTGCGGAAGAAAACCAGCACCGTTTTTACCGTAGTCGCATCGCGTCAGGCGTGTTCGGCGACTGGGCGGTGATTTGGGAATGGGGCCGGAAAAGCTCGTCGGGTATGCTCAGGGGTTTGTGGTTTAACAGCGAAGTAGAGGCCGTGGTGGCGGCGGAGGGTATTGCGGCACAGCAAACAACAGCGGGGGGTAGGCCTGTTTGGATGAGAGTAGCGTTGATCGGCAGGGGCGTTATGCAGCTGTTAATTCAACGTGACGTCCGGTTAAGGTAACCAAACCGTTTGGCAGCATTTTGAAAAACACCTATTCCCAAAGCTCGACTGTCTCGTAAGAAAACCATTGTGTTCACCCTGTACGAGGACTACACTTTAATTTTTAACAGGGGGCATAAGCTATGTATGCAACGAACGTCAGAAACTTAAAGCGTAATCCGTCAGAAGCACTCAGACATGCCGAACAAGAACCCGTATTGATTCTAAAAGGCAATCAACCGAATGCCATGATTTTAAATATAAAAAGTTCGCTGGGTGATATTGGCGAGCAACTTAAACCCGCTCTGGCAGCCAGTTTATTTAAAGATAGGGTATTGTCGCTAGGCGCTGCTGCGCAAATCAGTGGCTTAAGCCTGTCTGAATTTATTGATCATTTAACCCAATTAGATATTGATTTGGTGCTGCCTGATCAACAAACACCCAAGGAACTGAAAATTCTTGATTCATGGCTGTCGTAATTGCAGATGCCGGCCCGTTAATCGCGCTGGCTAAAATCAACCAGCTCTATTTATTGTCCGCTCTTTTTACTGAAATAGTGATCACTCAGGCCGTTGCGGATGAATGTTTGCGTGGGCAATCAGGCGATGTGCTCTTAATCAAACAGGCTTTGGATTCGGGTTGGTTGCAGTGTGTAGACAATCCGGTATTTAAGCATCCTTTATCAAGAAGCCTGGGATTAGGCGAGCAATCCAGCATTGAGTATGCCTTACAAACAGAGGGTAACACCTTGTTAATTCTTGATGATGGATTAGCGCGTAAACACGCACTGCGCAAGCAATTGCTTATAGTCGGCACCGCTGCACTGTTGTTTGCCGCGCAACGTAACGCATTGATTGCCGACGCTGAGGCAGTAATCGCTGAGCTTAATCAAGTGGGTTATCGTATTTCAGCGGCAGTGGTCATTCAATTGAAAAATGGAATGAAATAAATCATTACTTTTTGATGGGCGAACAGACGGTAAACTGTATATTGGGGCTGTATCTTTCCTAAAGACAGCATTGTGCCAACAAGCCATGACTTTTCTCATTTTGATTACCGAACCACTTGATCTATGTCCTCAATAAACCACCAACTTTTCCAAATCTTGCAAACTGTCCAAAGTCCTGGTGATTTTTATACGACGGGCACTATCGAAACATTTCCTCCGCTGGTCGAAGTTGACGGTGTAGGGCGGGTTGCCTTGCCGTTATTGCCCCTACAGATAGAACAATTAGTTGCGGTGGCCGAACGCGCACCTTATGGACGTGGTCAGGAAACCTTGGTCGATACCGAAGTGCGCCGTACCTGGCAAATTGACGCGAGCAGAGTCACACTGGGCGGCAAGCATTGGCAATCCACGCTCGACCGTATTGTCGGCCGTGCTGCGCTGGGTTTAGGCGTCAACGATAAGGTCGAAGCGGAACTCTATAAACTGCTGGTTTACGATACCGGCAGTTTCTTTATCAGCCATCGTGATACCGAAAAAGCCCCAGGTATGTTCGCCACGTTGGTGATTGT
>SCST01000182.1 GCA_004299465.1 Methylovulum sp.
ATTATTAACTCATACCTCGTGACATTAAACACGCTGCATAATTACGGCGGCAGCTCCGACCTGAAAATTGCCCAGGATTATATTGAATGCTTTATCAGCGACAAATCCGTGCAGGAGCAGAAAATGTCCGAGTTATTCCTCGCGGCATTCCATTTTATCAATGACCGTGCCGTATGGCGCGCGATTACAGCATTGGCGAATCACCTTTTAGTTCAAAATAAAGCCATTATTGAATGCGAAGAAATTATTGCCGTACTTGATGCGCATTTTTTTGCCCATAGAAAGTGCGCCTAAGTCCATCGTGAACGTCCTTTTCATTGCCGCATACCAACAATGCCGTACCGATCCTGTCCATAAGCGGACCCTTCAGTCATCGTAGAAAAGATTTAAAAGAGTCGGATCAAAAAAGGTCAAAGAGGGGGCAGGTTCGATCAATTTAGCCGATAAACCAATCCGTTTTTAATCAAAAATCGATTTATTCTGGCCCTTTAAGCAAATTTAATTTACTCAACACGCCCTTCGACAAGGCCTTTAAGTCTGAGCGCAACCGAAGCTTAGGGGAACAATCAAAGCCTTGTCGCTTGTCCCGCCTTAAGCTGGCAACCTAATTTTACTTGTGCGCCTGTGGTAAAATCCCGCATTCATCAGTAATCTTGGTTAAACTCAGATGGCGATAACTACCCGTACCGATCCGGCGCAAATACTCAAAACCGTATTCGGCTATGACCGCTTCAGGGGCCAACAGCAGGCGGTCATCGACCATTTAATGGCGGGGCGGGATGCGCTGGTATTGATGCCGACCGGCGGCGGCAAATCGCTGTGTTACCAGATTCCGTCCATCATCAGGGACGGTGTCGGCATTGTTATTTCACCGCTGATTGCATTGATGCAGGACCAGGTAAGCGCCTTGCTGCAACTCGGCGTCAAGGCCGCCTTCCTGAATTCCACGCTGTCGCTGGAACAAGCCCGGCTGATCGAGCAGCAATTACAAAACGGCGACCTTGATTTGTTGTATATCGCACCGGAACGCCTTACCGCGGCACGTACATCGGCGTTATTCGCGCGCATCAAGATCGCTTTGTTTGCCATCGATGAAGCGCATTGCGTCTCGCAATGGGGGCATGATTTCCGCGCCGATTATTTGCAATTGTCGCTATTGCACGAGCAATTCCCCGATATTCCGCGCATCGCACTGACTGCGACAGCCGATGAAAAAACCCGGCAGGAAATTATCCTGCGCCTGGGCTTGGAAAATGCGGAGCTTTTTCAAAGCGGCTTTGACCGTCCCAATATCCGTTACCGGATAGTCCAGAAACAAAACGCCAAGCAGCAGTTGATGGCCTTTATCAATGCCGAACATACCGGCGATGCCGGTATTGTCTACTGCTTGTCGCGTAAAAAAGTCGAGGAAACTGCGGCATGGTTAAGTAGCAAAGGCATTAATGCCTTACCGTATCATGCCGGCATGAGCAACGACTTGCGCTACCGCCACCAGCACCGGTTCTTAATGGAAGACGGCCTCGTCATCGTCGCGACGATTGCGTTCGGCATGGGCATCGACAAACCCAATGTGCGTTTTGTCGCGCACCTGGATTTACCGAAAAGCGTCGAGGCGTATTACCAGGAAACGGGCCGGGCCGGGCGTGACGGTTTGCCTGCCGATGCGTGGATGGCTTACGGTTTGCAAGATGTCATTACGTTGCGGAAAATGCTTGCAGATTCGCAGGCGGATGAAGCGCATAAACGGATTGAATTCCACAAACTGGACGCGATGCTGGCCTTGTGCGAGCAAGTGCATTGCCGGCGGCAGGCCTTGCTCAGTTATTTCGGCGACCTTCTCGAGCAGCCCTGCGGTAATTGCGATACCTGCCTGGAACCCGTAGAGACCTGGAACGGCACACTCGCGGCGCAACAGGCCTTGTCATCTGTTTACCGCACCGGGCAACGCTTCGGCGTCGCTTACCTGATCGATATTTTGCTGGGCAAATCCACCGAACGCATCAAGAAATTCAACCATGAAGAGCTATCGACATTCGGCATAGGCAAGGCACTGGATGAGCAGCAATGGTATTCGGTGTTCAGGCAATTGGTCGCGCGCGGTCTGGTTGCCGTCGATTTCGATCGCTTTGGAGCCTTGCAACTCACTGAAACATGCCGCCCGATTCTGCGCGGTGAACAGCAACTGATGTTGCGCAAGGATATCAAGCCTGAAAAGACCCTGCGCGTTAAGTCGTCAGGCAAACCGCCCAGCGGCAGCCAGGATACCGAGTCGTTATGGGAGGCGTTACGCGCCAAACGCAAAGAAATTGCCGATGCCCAGGATGTGCCGCCGTATGTCATTTTTCACGATGCAACCTTGATGGCGATGCTGGAAACGAAACCCCAAAACCGCCAGCAAATGGCGCTGATATCAGGCGTTGGCGCACGTAAACTGGAGTTATACGCCGACAAGTTTTTGGCGGTGATCAAGGATTTTTTCGATGCGGGTAAGAGCGTATCGGATACCGTCAGTGAATCGACCAACCTGTTCAGCTTAGGCTTTAGCGTCCGGCAGATTGCGCAAAAAAGGGCGCTGAAGGAAACGACGATTTACGATCACCTGGCGCAATCTTTAGAGCAAGGGCAACTGGTTTTGGCAGACGTCGTGGAACTGCCCGGACAGGACATCCGGCGCATAGAACAAGCGCTGCTGGATTTACCCGAAGAACAGCGCAATGCGCTCAAACCTGTTTATGAGGTATTTGACGGTGTCTACAGTTACGGGGTGTTACGGTGCGTGCGGGCGGCTTTGCAGCATAAAACGGCTTGAAACGGCTGCTATAGTGGATAGGTTGAATTTCCTATCCATCCCGTCCGCGTTAGCATTATTTAGTTTTTTTTCTTCGTGCAAGGATAGGGCCACTAATAACCACCTGAAGTTATCACAGAAGCCACGCGCCTCGGGAAGTTATTTTTAGCCAAATCCTAGGCAACTCGCAATAAATAAAATACACGATAAATCAACCAAAAATACGACTGCATGGATGCAGGAGGTAGAGCAACGCAGGAGCAGTTGCCGAGAACGCAGATGACGCTGATAGTTATACCCACAGGGCACAAGTGATTAACACGGATTTTTCATGGCCTTATCCGTGGCTATCATAATCATCTGCGTTCTATTGTATTTGCGGTTTATTTTTTGCGGGTTACCCTAAGTGGACGAACCAACGCCCTGGCGTACAAAGCCGATACTTCAATTGTCTTTACACGCGGGATAAGCCTGAAACCAGTTAGTGGAGAAAGTATGCGTATTTTTTGCCTGATTATTCTTATAGTGATCACTATACTTGAAATTGGCCCGGTTCCTATTTCCGGCCTATTATTGATTTGGGTCGTACTGTTTCGACCGCTATGGTTTTATGAGCTGGTCACCCGGATATACGAAAGATAAACTGTCTTATGTTAAAGCGACAAAATAGCTTTCTCACTCAAATCTCAATCATTTACCCTGGAAGGAATGGTAAAATGCCGGTTTGTTGAGATTACAGTTTTCCATCGTCAAGAAAAAGAGGAAAGAAATGCTAGACGCTCAGTTTTTATCCCAAACCGCTTCACTCAA
>SCST01000183.1 GCA_004299465.1 Methylovulum sp.
GAAGCAGCAGGCAAAACTTGTCGTCCATTAAGTCCAGAAGGGTATGCAGCAGGTAGGCGAGCAAAATGAGCGTCGCCAGCAATGAGGACAAGAACTGTTTGCCATGACCGTAGTTGTGCTCAAAATGGTAGCCTTTGGTCTTCAGCGTGTTGTTGTTTTCATTTTCGATCTTCCATCTTGCGCGACCTGAAGCCACCACGGCGGCAACGTTGGTGCCATCAATCGCCAAAGACGTGGCGAACGCATTACGATACAGTACCTTGCCGGTATCCGTCGCGTGCGTGGTGATCTCGCACCAGTTCACCGACAAGTTTTTCGATAGCTTTTTAATCGGTTCTGAAATCACAGCGGGTACGTCAGGTGTGACACTACACCATTCGGCCAATCGCCTGATCCGTTGGCTAAATGATTGCTTGGTGGTTGCGCGGTAACAATCCCATAGTTTTGTCGTCGCTTGCAGATAAATATCGTGGAATTTCATTTTGGCGCGGTCTCGAATTTTGATAAAAATGTGTAAAAAACAACAGATGATCAAGACCGTAGAAAACAAAGTTTGCCAAGCTTTTTGTGTGGCAGGCCACCCGTCTGTGTTGACTGTCTTGGGTTTATAATCCGCTTCGACCCGTTTGGCTTCCTCCGCGAAAACACCATAAGCTTTCGTCAACTCGATTTCGCCCGCCGCTTTAGCAACGGAGACACCCAGAATGCAATTGTTAGCCACTGTGGTTGCAACGTAACATTTTTCTCCAGCCAGAGAAGTATGTTTTTCATCAGCAACAAGGTGTTGGGGCAGTCCAGTATTTTTGTGAAGGGTCGTTCCAACTAAGCTATACCGCCCCAGATGGTTCTCCAGCCTATACCAATACATCGGACTATGGCCAAAAACATAGCTCAACGCAGGAAAAGTCACATCATATTTTCTAAGATACCATGCCTTTTCAACATCATCGGTAAAGCCAGCCATATAAGGCATAACAAACGATGGCCGTATACTGTAGTCTTTGCCGTTTATAGAAAGCTTTATCCGCCGTATTTCAACCCGTCTTTTTTTTGATTTTCGACTATGGAGTCGTAAATAAATAACTGGCCGTTTTTACTTTGGATGATGTGGGCTGGTGGCATAGTTCCAATCCTTACCGTGAAATTTCGCCGGGGCGAGATTGACCTCCTTGAGTTCTTGATCGCTAATCGAGATACCTGTCGGATAAATGTTCCTGTCCAACTCCGCCTGGATCGTGAGGCCCGCATCTGTCGTTGTATACGATGAACGGTCAAGTTTTCGGTTTTTTTATGTAGGGTACGCATCGTGTACCTTTATAGAATGATGATAAAAATCAATGCAAAAGGTAGGCGATGCGTACCCTACGAAAACTTGTAAAAACCGTAAATATGACCGCGTGAAGTATATTGGCAATCAAATTGACGACCACCTCGTGGTCAATCAATGGCCGACCCCGCCAATTTTGGGTTATGTGGCAGAACATCCGATGCTCAATCTTGTTCCATTTGCTCGTGCCTGGCGGAAAGTGGCGCACATAAACTCGCAAATTCGTCTCATCGGTAAACTTTTGCAACTCCACTTTCCATAGCCTGTTCCGACTAGCGTTGCTCCCGCCCCCGTCAGCAGTGACAAGCAGGGCGTGTGCCTTGGGATAACAGGCATTCCCCATGTGTCCCCACCAGCGACGAACCGACTCGACCGCAAACTGGGCAGTGTCGTGGTCGATCCCCACGCTAACCCAACCACAGTTGTCCGTCATGTCATATACCCCATAGGGACAGACCTTGCCCAGTTCTGGATCGACAAAATCATGTACGCGGACCCGCTCCGGCCTGCCTTTGGGTTGGCGTTCACGCCCTTTGTTGGCGAAGCCCCCAACCAATTCTTTTTTCTTCGCGTCCACCGAAATGACAGGTTGGCCTGCATGCTGAAAAATTTTCACACAGCGGTTGATATAGCGGAACTGGGCGTCACGGTCAGGACTTCCCTTCCCTTCCAAAGTTTTGCGGTTCGCCTGCAAGCTGTAGCCCAAGTCTTCCAATAGCTGTGCGACCTTGGTGTGGCTCACCGGGTGTCCTTGCGCCCCAAGCGCCAAGGCCAATTTCCGGGTGCTTTTGCAAGTCCACCGTAACGGCGACATGGGGTCGCCACGCGCTGTCGGCTCGACCAACAGCCCAAGTGCCTCGACCAGCTTAGGGTCATGCACCGTCAACGGCTTCCGTCCTCCCCCAGAATTCCTGGCCCGATGCACGAGACCAGCCAATGTCCCGGCTTCTTGCCGCAGGTCTTTACAGCCGCGCCGAACAGTCCTCTCCCCCAAGCCGTCGCCTTGGCCACGGCCTTAATTCCTCCATGCCCCAATTCCATCGCCTCACTGGCAGCCCAAAGACGACACCCTCTTTCGTCCAGTTCAGACTTAATGCGGTTAAACTTTCTGCTTAAACTGTTTGTCGTGTCGGAATCGCTCATCAGGTAAGCATGACAGAAGGGCATGAAATCGGCCAGTTATTTATTTACGACTCCTATCGTGCAGAGAAAGTCGTAGCATTTCTGCTCATCCATTAACTCAAGCAATGAAAAAATAATCATCAGGGACTGACTCAGAATATTTTCAGGGTGATTAACTATCAACCCTATTTATCAGTTACGCAACCCTGTCACACAATTTGCCACATGAGCCAACATTTTTTGACGGTCACCAAACGCATCTTGATTCTTTTTTTGACGATTTGTAGGTAAACATACGCCGTATCAGCAAATACAGACTGTAGCGCGTTTTTGTAGGCCGCCAGTTTGTCGGTTGTACCCATAGGGCATAAATGACTTTCAATGGCGTGCCCTGGAACGGGATGCCGATGTAGTCTTTTAATCGTTTCACCAGCTTGGTTGCGGTATGCGTGGTGCGGCTACCCAGCTCAAAATTCATCCAAAAGCGGGAATCAACTTCAAAGCCAACAAACACCCACAGCGGGTTGTTTTTGTTTCTTAAG
>SCST01000184.1 GCA_004299465.1 Methylovulum sp.
CGGTTTTTTGGTTTGCGCTGTTGATGCGCTGATGTATTTACTTTATTGAGAGAGGAACAATGGCTACCGAAGCTCATGCCGCCGAAGGTGCAACCGGATATATTATTCACCATTTAACGTCGCTCAGTGTAGGCGAGGGTTTTTGGACATTACACCTCGATACGCTATTTTTCTCGGCCGTCCTAGGTGGCTTGTTTATCTGGTTTTTTAAAACGGCGGCAGAGAAAGCAACTGCCGGTGTTCCTGGTCTGGTGCAAAGTTTTGCTGAAATGTTGATTGACTTTGTCGATACGCAAGTTAAAGACAGTTTTCATGGTCATAGCAAACTCATTGCGCCGCTTGCGCTGACTATATTTTGTTGGATATTTTTGTGGAACTTCATGGATTTGTTCCCTGTTGACATATTGCCGCTAATTGGTTCGTTAATGGGTGTTGAATATTTGCGCGTGGTCCCAAGTACGGATTTGAATGCAACGTTTGCGATGTCCATCTCTGTATTCTGTTTGATTATCTTCTACAGTATCAAGATAAAGGGTGCATGGGGCTTTACTAAGGAGCTGACGCTCCAGCCTTTTGGCCCTTGGTTATTACCGTTCAACCTGCTGTTAAAACTGGTTGAAGAATTTGCAAAGCCGATTTCGCTCGCGCTTCGTTTGTTCGGAAACCTGTATGCCGGTGAATTGATCTTTATCTTGATTGCCTTATTGCCTTGGTATATCCAGCCGGTGTTAAGTTTCCCCTGGGCAATTTTTCATATTTTAATCATTACACTTCAAGCGTTTATCTTTATGGTATTAACCATTGTTTACCTAAGCATGGCGCACGAAGACCACTAATTTTTTCATCATTTTTTATAACTTAACACTATACGTTTGGAGGTATTATGGAAATTGCAAGATTAATTGCAGATGTGCAAGGTATGACCGCTATTGCAGTGGGTCTGGTTCTGGGTATGGGCGCTTTAGGAACTGCCATAGGCTTTGGTCTACTTGGCGGCAAATTTTTGGAAGGCGCCGCTCGCCAACCGGAAATGGTGCCTATGTTGCAGGTAAAAATGTTTGTTGTTGCGGGTCTGTTGGATGCGGTAACAATGATTGGCGTTGGTTTGGCATTGTTCTTTACTTTTGCAAATCCTTTCCTTTCGGCTGTACAAGCTGCGGCAGCCGGCTAACGCATTTGTATTATTTCAACAGCAACAAGAGGAACGCATCGTGAGTATCAATGCTACTCTGATTGGGCAAATGATTACCTTTGCACTTCTGGTATGGTTTACCATGAAGTACATTTGGCCGCCTTTATTTGACTCTTTAGAAGAACGTAGGAAGAAGATTGCTGAAGGCTTGGCTGCTGCCGAAAAAGGCCAGCAAGAAATGCAGTTGGCCGAGAAAAAAGCCAAAAGTGTTTTGAAAGAAGCCAAAGAGCAGTCATCAGAAATTGTAAGTCTGGCCCAGAAACGGGCTAATGAACTTGTTGAAGAATCAAAAGAAACCGCTAAAAAGGAAAGTGATCGTCTGATTCTGGCAGCCAAAGCGCAAATTGAGCAAGAAATACAGCAGGCTAAAGAAAATTTGCGCCAGGAAGTCGCGGCTTTAGCATTAAGCGCTGCCGAACAAATTCTGGGTGCAGAGATTGATCATGCGAAGCATCAAGACATAATCAGCAAAGTCTCTAATCAACTGGGTTAAGCATAATGAGCGAATTGGCAACTTTAGCAAGGCCCTATGCAGCAGCAGTGTTTAAAAGAGCCAAAGAAACCGACGCCACTGAAAAGTGGTCGCAAAGCTTGGCGTTTATGTCGGCTGTTTTAAGTAATGAAGAGATTTCTGTTTTGCTTGACAATCCTAAGGTCAGTAAACAGGATTTATTGGTCTTTATTCTGGATATTTGCCAAGGACAAATCGATGAGGAAGGTGCAAATTTCCTGAAACTGCTTGTCCATAACAGCCGATTAGCCTTGATCTCGACTATCACCAGGTTGTTTGAAGCCTATAAGGCGGATGATGAAGGTTATGTCGATGTTGAAGTCTCTACGGCTTATGAGTTTTCCGAAGAAGCACAACTCAATTTTGCGGCAACTTTGGAAAAAGCATTGAGCAAAAAAATCCACATGAATGTAACCCTGGATAAGTCATTAATTGGCGGCGTTCTAGTACGAGCAGGCGACAAAGTGATCGATGGTTCTATTAGAGGTCAGCTTCAACACATGCAAAAGACTCTTCAGTGAGAGTGAGAAAAAAACATGCAATTAAACCCATCTGAAATAAGTGATCTGATTAAAAAGAAGATCGAAAACTTCGACCTGAGTTCTGAAGCTCATACAGAAGGTACCGTAGTCAGCGTGTCTGACGGTATAGTAAGAGTCCATGGCCTCTCGGATGCAATGCAGGGTGAGATGCTGGAGTTTCCAGGGAATACCTTTGGGATGGCGCTTAACCTCGAAAGAGATTCAGTAGGTGTAGTGATCTTGGGTTCGTACCAGCACATCTCTGAAGGTGATACTGTAAAATGTACAGGACGGATTTTAGAAGTACCTGTCGGTGAAGCATTGTTGGGCCGTGTCGTTGATGCATTGGGTAATCCCATTGATGGTAAAGGCGCAATTGACACCTCTGAAACATCCCCGATTGAGAAAATCGCGCCGGGTGTAATTGCACGTCAATCGGTTGACCAGCCCGTGCAAATCGGTTTGAAATCAATCGATGCGATGATACCCATTGGTCGAGGTCAACGCGAATTGATCATTGGTGACAGGCAAACAGGTAAAACAGCAATTGCCGTTGATGCCATCATCAATCAGAAAGGCACGGGCATCAAATGTATCTATGTTGCTATCGGCCAAAAACGTTCTTCAATTGCCAACGTGGTTCGTAAGCTTGAAGAGCATGGCGCTATGGAACATACGATTATTGTAGCGGCATCCGCTTCGGAATCGGCGGCAATGCAATTCATCGCGCCCTATACCGGTTGTTCGATGGGTGAGTTTTTCAGGGACCGCGGTGAAGATGCGCTCATTATTTACGATGATTTGACCAAACAAGCTTGGGCTTATCGCCAGGTTTCGTTGCTGCTGCGTCGTCCGCCGGGTCGTGAAGCCTACCCAGGGGATGTGTTTTATTTACATTCACGCTTGCTGGAAAGAGCGTCCCGTATTAATGCGGACGAAGTCGAGAAGCTGACAGCTGGCCGGGTAAAAGGTAAAACGGGCTCATTGACCGCGTTACCGATTATTGAAACCCAGGGTGGTGACGTATCGGCTTTTGTACCGACTAACGTAATCTCTATTACTGACGGCCAGATTTTTCTGGAAACCAGCCTGTTTAATTCGGGTATTCGTCCGGCGGTAAACGCAGGTCTTTCGGTGTCGCGCGTAGGTGGTGCAGCACAAACCAAGATCATTAAGAAGTTAGGTGGCGGTACGCGCCTTGACTTGGCCCAATATCGCGAGCTGGCCGCTTTTGCGCAATTTGCATCTGATTTGGATGAAAGTACGCGTAAGCAGATCGAACGTGGCCGGCGTGTTACCGAATTGATGAAACAAACCCAGTATTCGCCTATGTCGGTTGCGCAAATGGCTGTTTCATTGTTTGCGGCAAATGAAGGATTCTTGGATGGTATAGAAGTCAACAAGGTGCTTGATTTTGAAGCGGCTTTACTGTCTTACATGAAGTCCGAGCATTCTGAATTAATGGATCGCATTAATGCAACTGGTGATTTTAGTAATGAAATCAAGCAGGACATGCAGGCTGCCATTGAAACTTTCATTAAAACGCATAGCTGGTAAAAGGGTCTACAGATGGCTGTTGGTAAAGAAATACGCACAAAGATCGGCAGTATCAAAAATACTCAAAAGATCACTCGGGCAATGGAGATGGTTGCTGCGAGCAAAATGCGTAAAACAAAAGACAGAATGCAGGCAACACGTCCCTATGCAAGAAAAATGGGCCAGATCATCAAGCATCTGGCCCATGCAAATCCTGAATATAAACACCCTTATCTCGTGCAACGTGATGTTAAACGGGTAGGGCTTATTGTGATCAGTTCCGACCGGGGCTTATGTGGTGGATTGAACTCAAATTTGTTCAGGAAAACGCTGTCGCAATTGGTGCAATGGGATAAGGAAAATATCGATGTCGATGTTTGTACTGTTGGTACAAAAGCTTTAGGTTTTTTCAGCAATTTGAGAAAAATCAATTTGACAGGCCAGGTTTGTAAATTGGGTGATACTCCGCACCTGAGCGATATAGTAGGCATTATTAAAATCATGCTGGATGCTTATGAGCAAAACAAGATTGATGAATTGTATGTGATCAGCAATGAATTCGTTAATACGATGACTCAAAAGCCTACTGTTGAGCGATTGCTTCCTGTAGCGTCGGGTGAAATTGAAAATGGCGTAAGTGGTGGTCATTGGGATTACATTTACGAGCCTGATGCTAAAGAAATGCTGGATCATCTTTTGACTCGTTATATTGAATCTATCGTTTACCAGGGTTTGGTTGAGAATAATGCCTGTGAACAGGCGGCCAGGATGGTGGCGATGAAGAGCGCTTCGGATAATGCCGGAAATCTTATCAAAGAGTTACAGTTGATTTATAACAAAGCCAGACAGGCCGCTATTACACAGGAAATTTCGGAAATTGTTGCCGGCGCCGCAGCTGTTTAGACCTGCACAAAATGACAAAATACTAAGAGGACACAAAATGAGTTCGGGTAAAATCGTTCAGATTATCGGCGCGGTTGTAGACGTGGAATTTTCACGCGAAGATCTGCCTAAAGTATATGATGCGTTAAATGTAGAAGGCAAAGATTTGGTGCTGGAAGTTCAGCAGCAAATAGGTGACGGTACCGTCAGGACTATTGCCATGGGCAGCACAGACGGATTATGCAGAGGTTTGACGGTAAATAATACTAATGCGCCTATTTCAGTGCCTGTAGGGCAAGAAACCTTAGGTCGTATCATGAACGTCTTGGGTCAGCCTATTGATGAAAAAGGACCGATTGGCGAAAAAGTCAGATGGGGTATCCACAGGGATGCGCCTAGCTATGCAGAACAAGCGGCAGCTAATGAATTATTGGAAACCGGTATCAAGGTTATCGATTTGGTTTGTCCATTTACTAAAGGTGGTAAGGTCGGGTTATTCGGCGGTGCCGGTGTAGGTAAAACCGTTAACATGATGGAACTGATCCGCAATATTGCGATTGAGCATAGCGGGTACTCCGTTTTTGCCGGTGTCGGTGAGCGTACTCGTGAAGGTAACGATTTCTATCACGAAATGACGGATTCGAACGTAATCGATAAAGTATCATTGGTTTACGGGCAAATGAATGAGCCGCCGGGTAACCGTTTACGCGTCGCGCTAACGGGTTTGACGATGGCGGAATATTTCCGCGATGAAGGCCGTGATGTATTATTTTTCGTAGATAATATTTACCGTTATACCCTGGCCGGAACCGAGGTGTCGGCATTATTAGGCCGTATGCCGTCAGCAGTAGGTTATCAGCCGACATTGGCTGAAGAAATGGGCGTGTTGCAGGAGCGGATTACCTCAACCAAGACAGGCTCCATTACTTCTATCCAAGCGGTTTATGTACCAGCCGATGACTTGACCGACCCGTCACCGGCAACAACTTTTGCCCATTTGGACGCTACTGTCGTATTATCGCGTCAAATCGCTGAATTGGGTATTTATCCTGCAATTGATCCACTAGACTCAACCAGCCGTCAGCTTGATCCTCTGGTTATCGGCCAGGAGCATTATGATGTCGCACGTAAGGTTCAAGGCATTCTGCAACGTTATAAAGAGCTGCGTGACATTATCGCTATTTTGGGCATGGATGAGCTGTCTGAAGAAGACAAATTGATAGTAGCCAGGGCGCGTAAAATGCAGCGCTTCCTGTCCCAGCCTTTCTTTGTTGCAGAAGTTTTCACTGGTTCGCCAGGAAAATATGTTTCATTAAAAGACACTATTGCTGGTTTTAAAGGCATTATTAACGGTGAGTATGATGCAATTCCAGAACAGGCTTTTTATATGGTGGGTACCATTGACGAAGCGCTGGAAAAAGCAAAAGCAATGAAAGCGGCATAACTGATTGTTTAGGTGAAGCAAATGACCATGACCGTACATGTAGATATCGTAAGTGCAGAAAAGGAAATATTTTCCGGATTGGCGGAAATGGTATTTGCACCTGCTGAGCTTGGCGAGGTAGGGATTACTCCTCGCCATGCCCCTTTAATATCAAAGCTTAATCCAGGGGAAGTCCGCGTGAAAGTGACCGATAAGGAAAGCTACCCATTTTTTATATCGGGCGGCATTCTTGAGGTGCAGCCTCATTTGGTTACCATTTTGGCCGATACTGCAATCAGGGCTAAAGATATTGATGAAGCGGCTGCGCTGGATGCTAAAGCCAAAGCCGAGGAAGCCTTGTTGGATAAGTCTGGAAAAATAGACTATGAAGCAGCGCACGCAGAACTGCTTCAAGCCATTATGCAATTGAGGACATTAGATAGGCTCAGAAGGCGCGGCGAATAATGTAAATGAAATGAGCTTGATTGCAAATGTAATTAAGCTCGTCGGTATTTTAAAAGCTCGGTAACGTGTTATACGCTATCGGGCTTTTTTGTTTAATGGGAGGGGAGATGAAAATTACCACGATTATTCTGGCGGCCGGCAAGGGGACGCGTATGCACTCTGCGTTGCCCAAGGTTTTGCATAAGATTGCCAATAAATCGCTGCTGAGGCATGTTTATGATATGTGCAGCCAATTAGAGAACCATGATATTAAGATTGTCTATGGGCATGGTGCCGAGTTAGTAAGAGAATCATTAACGGATTTACAAGCGGCCTGGATAGAGCAAAAACAACAGTTAGGTACAGGTCATGCCGTACAGCAAGTAAGCGACCAGATTGCTGATGATGATGTCGTTTTAATATTATATGGTGATGTACCGTTATTAAAGCTGTCAACAGTTAAGGCATTGTTGGCAAACGTTAACCCTCAATCGATGGGCTTGCTCACCGTCGAGCTAGATAATCCTACAGGTTACGGCAGGATAGTCAGGAATAGTGTGGGGCAAGTGGTAAAAATTGTAGAAGAGAAAGATGCGTCAGTTAGTGAAAAGCATATTCATGAAGTCAATACCGGCATCATGGCAATGTATGGCGGCAAATTAAAAAAATGGCTTGAGCGGTTGACTAATAACAATTCACAAAGTGAATATTACTTAACAGATGTCATTGAAATGGCGGTTATGGAAGGTGTTGATATTGTTACGGGGCAGCCGGAAACGGCGGAGGAAGTCCTTGGAGTCAATAATCGTATACAGCTCAGCCAATTAGAGCGTGCTTATCAGCAGGAGCAAGCTAATTTTATTATGGCTCGGGGCGTTACGCTAAAGGATCCACTACGTTTTGACTTGAGAGGGTCGATAGCCAGCTTGGGTCAGGATATAGAGATTGATATTAACGTTATTCTTGAAGGAAAAGTCAGCATAGGCAATAACGTCATAATCGGCTCAAATACCGTCATAAAAAATTCTATCATCGGTGATCATGTGGAAATTCTGGCAAACTGTGTGATAGAAGATGTTGTGATAGGTCGGGGTAGCCGGATTGGTCCCTACGCAAGATTACGCCCGGAAACTG
This sequence comes from Methylovulum sp., assembly GCA_004299465.1. GTDB lineage: Bacteria > Pseudomonadota > Gammaproteobacteria > Methylococcales > Methylomonadaceae > Methylovulum. Next base: position 7,644 of record SCST01000184.1, read on the forward strand.
TTCTGGGCGAAGATGTACATATCGGTAATTTTGTAGAAATCAAAAAATCGTCAATAGCTAAAGGTAGCAAAGTTAATCACTTAAGCTATATTGGTGATGCCGTAGTCGGTAGCAACGTAAATATTGGTGCGGGGACGATTACCTGTAATTATGATGGTGCCAATAAATTCGGAACCATCATTGAAGATGGTGCTTTTATAGGTTCTGATACCCAACTGGTTGCTCCTGTTGTTGTTGGTAAAAATGCCACGATAGGTGCCGGGTCAACTGTCACTAAAGATGCGCCTGGAAACCAATTAACCTTAAGTAGGGTAAAGCAAGTATCTATTGCAGGATGGCAGAGACCTGTCAAGCGGGAGAAATAATAATGCGCATCCTCATGTTTGCGGTAATAAAGTTGCAATTGTATAGCGCTGCACAGTAGTTTGCTATTTTGATGCAGCAATTAAAGATGGCGTTCTCTTTCTTGATCATGCTTTTGTTAGCGATGATGGGTAATGAAGTCATTGGTAATCTTGATTAGTTTTCAGTGCGATCGTCAAGCGCCAGTACCCATATTAAAATTTACTGTCACTCGACGTTATCTAGTCCTGATATTCCATCAATAGTCCAATTATCGGAATCATTAATGCCTTTTTGGTTGTCGCCGTCGTTATAAGTAATGCGGCAAGCATATTTTTTTGTGCGTACATTGCTTGATGTGTTGTCATTAATGCTGATTTCAGCATTAATGACATATTGATAATTTCCAAGGCTCCAAGCGTTGATTGGTTTTTCAGGGAAAGCAATGGATAGCTCGGAAGGGAGTTCAGATTTTATGTATTTATTGCAGTGCATAAAAGCAATTTCTGTTAAGTGTGTAGAAATTGGCAGCTGGCTTGCCTTATCTTGGCTGTCAACAAGAAACAAATCAGATTTTATTACTTCATAAACCAGCGGCATGACAATTTTTTGCTGGGCTAAAAGAAGCACGGCCAACCCGGCTATGAACACGTAAAAGGGGTATTTTTTTATAAAATTTTTCATAAAATCTAGGTTACTGATTAGGGGATAAGGTAAAGGCGTCAAAAGAATTTTAACAGACATCAATGTGTTAAGAGTAGGGGAATTTCATGAAGGATAGAGGATTTAAAAACAAACTTTATTACAGTGTTTTTTTGACTTGACATGGTCGATTGAGCTGGTAGACTGACCGCTCACCAAATAGACTTGGTGTCTTTCTTAAATCTTAGTTACTAAGATAGAATGTGGAATATGGAATTGCTAGTATCGACTCTTAGCGTAAAAGCTAAGGCTAATAATTTTTAGGAGATAGAAATGGCAGCTACAACTGAATCAGTGAAAACTGATGCTGCGGAAGCACCGCTGTTAAATAAAAAAAATATGTATCTAGGCGCAGCACTTTATATAGTGTTTTACGGCTGGGTTCGTTGGTATGAAGGCGTTTATGGCTGGTCAGCTGGCTTAGATTCTTTTGCACCTGAATTTGAAACATATTGGATGAACTTCCTGTATATCGAATTCGTATTAGAAGTTTCTACTGCAGGTATCCTGTGGGGTTATATCTGGAAAACTCGTGATCGCAAAGTAATGTCAATCACACCAAGAGAAGAGTTGAGAAGACATTTCACTCATTGGACTTGGTTGGTAATGTATGCAATCGCTATTTATTATGGCGCTAGCTATTTTACTGAGCAAGATGGTACATGGCATCAAACTATCGTTCGTGATACTGACTTTACTCCAAGTCACATCATCGAATTCTATTTGAGCTATCCAATCTATATCATCACTGGTGTAGCATCTTTCCTTTATGCTAAAACAAGACTGCCTACCTATCAACAAGGTTTGTCTTTACAGTATATGGTATCAGTAATTGGTCCATTCATGATTCTGCCAAACGTCGGTTTGAATGAGTGGGGTCATACTTTCTGGTTTATGGAAGAACTGTTTGTTGCTCCTTTACACTACGGCTTCGTTTTCTTCGGATGGGCTGCTTTGGGTGTTATGGGTGTGGTGAATATAGAAGTTGGTGCATTATCTAAACTTCTGAAAAAAGACTTAGCGTAAGCTGATCTTTTGGCTAAAATAACTATCTCCTCGTTGTTTCGTCTTTATTTCGGGCGAAACAGCAAAGCAGAAGATGGTATTATAAAAATAATTTAAATCCTTTTAGGAGGTAAGCTAATGAGCGCATCTCAATCAGCTGTACGTTCACGCGCTGAAGCAGTTAAAGTTTCACGCACGTTCGATTGGCTAATTTGTTTTACATTGTTCTTTGTTGTACTTGGTGGTTATCATATTCATTATATGTTGACTGGTGGTGACTGGGATTTCTGGACTGACTGGAAAGATAGACGTCTATGGGTAACTGTTGCTCCTATCGTTTCAATCACATTCCCTGCTGCTGTTCAAGCTATGTTGTGGTGGCGTTACCGTTTACCATTCGGTGCTGTTCTTTGTATCTTAGGTCTGCTCTTAGGTGAGTGGGTTAACAGATACCTGAACTTCTGGGGTTGGACATATTTCCCAGTTAACTTCTGCTTCCCTTCAAACCTGATGCCAGGCGCTATTGTTATCGATGTTATCCTGATGCTGTCAGGCAGCATGACATTGACCGCAGTAATCGGTGGTATGGCATGGGGTCTGCTGTTCTATCCAGGTAACTGGCCAATTATTGCTCCATTACACGTACCTGTTGAATATAACGGTATGATGATGACATTGGCTGACTTACAAGGTTACCACTATGTAAGAACTGGTACTCCAGAGTACATCAGAATGGTTGAAAAAGGTACACTAAGAACTTTCGGTAAAGACGTTGCTCCAGTATCAGCATTCTTCTCTGCTTTCGTGAGTATCTTAATTTACTTCTTGTGGCATTTCTTCGGTCGTTGGTTCAACTCGACTGAATTTGTTAAAGCTGCATAAGAAATTGTTATATAAACAAAAAAGACTGGTGGCTATTGCATGTGTAGCCACTAGATACTCAGAAAACTATAGATTCTCTATTATAGAGGAGGATATATGAAATTATTAAAAGACAAGGTTGCTAAATTATCCTTTGTCGCATTGCTGGCAACAATTACAGCATCGATGTTTTATACACCAACTGCATCTGCTCATGGTGAAAAGTCGCAAGCCGCTTTCATGCGTATGCGTACAATTCACTGGTTTGATCTGAACTGGTCAAAAGAAGAAGTGGCTGTTAACGATACAATGACTATTTCAGGTAAATTCTTCGTTTTTAGCGGATGGCCAGAAACTGTTGATAAACCAGAAATCTCATTCTTGAACATCGGTATTCCAGGACCTGTATTTATTCGTGCAGGATCATGGATCGGTGGTCAATTGGTTCCTCGTTCAGTTTCATTAGAACTGGGCGAAACTTATGAGTTTAAAGTATTGTTGAAAGCACGCCGTCCAGGTGACTGGCACGTTCACACAATGTTGAACGTAAAAGGCGGTGGTCCAATCATCGGTCCAGGTAAATGGGTAACTGTTACTGGTTCAATGAAAGACTTCGTTAACCCAATTACAACTTTAACTGGCGAAACGATCGACCTGGAAACCTATAACTTAAGCAACACATACTTCTGGCATGCTTTCTGGTATGCTCTTGGTTTGGCGTGGTTAGGCTATTGGGCTCGTAAACCAATGTTCGTTCCACGTTCTATTGCTGTTGAAGCGGGTAAAGCTGATTCACTGATCAGTGGTACAGACAGAAAAGTAGCTATGGGCTTTGCGGCAGGTACAATTGCTATCGTTGCGATGTCAATGAGCAGCACAAACGAGCAGTTTCCTGTAACTACTCCTTTGCAAGCTGGTTTGTTGCGTGGCATTAAATCAATTGAAATGCCTGCTCCAACTGTTGCTGTAAAAGTTGAAGATGCTACTTATCGTGTTCCTGGTCGTGCTATGCAGATGACTCTTACCATTACTAACAATGGCGATTCAGCTATTCGTTTAGGTGAGTTCAACACTGCTGGTGTACGCTTCATGGATTCTGCTGTTGCACAAGATGAAACAGGTTATCCTGATGACTTATTGGCTGAAGAAGGCTTGACTGTTAGCGATAACAGCCCACTTGCTCCAGGTCAATCAAGAACAATTCAAGTAACTGCATCTGATGCTGCATGGGAAGTTTACCGTTTAGCTGACTTGATCTATGATCCAGATAGCCGTTTTGCTGGTTTGTTGTTCTTCTATGATGAAGCTGGCAACCGTCAATTGGTTACTATAGATGCTCCATTAATTCCTACTTTCATCTAATGAAGTGATTGACTTATAGCTTAGGCTATTACGAGTCAAGGAATTAGAAACCCTCGTTACTTTTTAAGTAACGGGGGTTTTTTTATAGTTAAAACCAGGAAAAACTGATGACAGTTACTTAAAGTGATTTGTATTTTTTGCGATATAACGCAATATAATCACTGGCTTGATGCTGAGAGAATTACTATCTGGGGCAAATTTCGGTCAACTGCTCAAACTATTGGTTATTTTAACCAAGATGAATCAATTTGCCGTACTCGTTGAGTAATGCCGCAAACCAACGTATAAGGAATAGTTTCAGCCCATTCGGCTACTTCTTCAACTGCCAGCCCTTCACCCCACAACGTCACCGGGTCACCGGGTTTTGCATTAGGTTGTGTTTGTAAATCAACAGTAATCATATCCATAGATACTCTTCCTATCAAAGGTACGCGCTTACCATTGACTAATACGGGTGTACCCACTTTGGCGTGACGCGGATAACCATCCCCATAACCAATGGCTACAACACCTAGGATTGTTGATTTTTCGCATACCCAACTGCACGAGTAACCGACAGTGTCGCCTTTTGTTATTGGTTTCACTGCAATTAAACGTGAGTGTAATGCCATGATAGGTTTCAAGCCCAATTGCTCGCCTGCATTGCCGGGAAAGGGTGAAATGCCGTACAACATAATACCTGGGCGTACCCAATCAGCTAAAGCTTCTTTCCACCCTAAAATGCCTGCCGAATTGGCTATGCTGCGTTCACCAGGAATACTTTGCAGTGTCTCATTAAACAGGCGGATTTGCTTCAATGTCATTGTATCTTGCTTGTCATCCGCACTGGCTAAATGTGTCATCAGGCTGATCGGGCGTTTGATAATAGTGCATTCATTCAAACGTTGATACGCAGTGTTAAAATCGTTGGCTCTGAAACCCAAGCGGTTCATACCTGTGTCAAGCTTTAGCCATACAGCGATTTGTGCACGCTCTGTTCGGTTTGCAAATATGTCGAGCTGGGTAACAGAATGCACTAATGCATCCAATTGATAAATCAACAAGGCATCTAATTCTCTATTGGAGGTAAAACCTTCCAAAACAACAATTCTATTTTTTAAACCCGCCTTACGTAAACGTATGCCTTCATCAACCCGTGCAACGGCAAAAGCGTCGACGTTTTGTAATGCTTCAGCGATTCGTAACAAGCCGTGTCCATAGCCATTACCTTTGATAACAGCCATTATTTTAGAATGTGGCGCGTGATTACGGACTATCTGCAAATTATGCTGAAGGGCATCCAATTTAAGTACGGCGTAGGCTGCTGGTGTCATTCATAATCCCCGCTGTCATAAGGCGTGCCGGCAAAATTTTCAAAGCGTGTATATTGCCCCAGGAAAGTAAGGCGGACTGTTCCTAACGGACCATTACGTTGCTTGCCGATGATGATTTCTGCGATACCTTTATCGGGGCTATCTTCGTTATAGACTTCGTCGCGATAAACAAACACAATCAAATCCGCGTCTTGTTCGATGGCCCCCGATTCACGTAAATCAGACATAACAGGGCGCTTGTTAGGTCGCTGTTCAAGATTACGGTTAAGTTGAGACAGGGCGATTACTGGAACATTTAATTCTTTGGCCAACGCTTTTAAGCCTCGGGAAATATCAGAAATTTGTTGTACTCTATTATCACCGCTTGACGGTGATTGCATGAGCTGTAGATAATCCAAGACTATCAGGCCGAGCTGCCCATGCTCGCGCATCAAACGCCTGGCCCTTGATCGCACTTCAGTGGGTGTCAACGCGGGTGTGTCGTCAATGAATAATTTAGTTTCAGCCAATAAGTTAATGGCGGAAGTTAAGCGTGGCCACTCATCATCTTCCAGTTTACCAGTCCTGACTTTATGCTGGTCAATACGGCCTAAAGAAGACATCATGCGCATTGCCAACGCATCGCCAGGCATTTCCATGCTGAAAACAGCAACGGGCTTGTCGCCTTTGATTGCGATATTTTCCGCCATATTCATCGCTATTGTCGTTTTTCCCATTGATGGCCGGCCTGCAACAATAATTAAATCGGCCGGCTGCAAGCCGGATGTCATCATATCGAAATCAGTGAATCCGGTAGCTGCACCGGTAATAGAGCCTTCCTGCTCAAACAGGGTTTCAATTTTATCGACAGCGCGCGCCAATAATGACTTAATCGGAATAAATCCGCCTTGCCCACGCTGCCGTTGTTCAGCAATTTTAAAGACTTCCCTTTCGGCATTTTCAAGCAGCTCAGCGGTATCGCGGCCTTCGGTATTAAATGCGGAATTTGAAATATCCGTTCCGACATGTATCAATTGCCGCAATACTGATCTATCCCTGACAATGCTCGCATAAGTGGCGATATTGGCTGCACTGGGGGTATCTTTTGCCATTAAGCCCAAATAAGATAGTCCACCGGCATTTTCCAGCTCACCTATTGCCGCCAGTGATTCGGATATAGTGATAATATCGAAAGGCATTTGCTTGTCGGCGAGCTGGGCAATTGTCCTGAAGATAAGCTGATGGCCCCGGTGGTAAAAATCACTTTCCACTACCTTGTCAGCTACCGAATCCCAAGTTTGGTTATCCAGCATTAAGCCACCCAAGACAGATTGCTCTGCCTGTATGGAATTGGGCGGTATTTTGAAGGAGTCGACCGAATAATCGTGGTCAAATGAATAATTTTCAGACATGGCCGTTAAGTATGAAAACGAATAATTTTATCATAGCAATATAAAGCAGAAAGATAGTTGAAATAGCAGCATACAATGGAATAGATAACGCCAAGAAGGAAACACATAAAGCCTGGTAAGTGTGCCGAGTATTGCCGTATCTTTTATTTAATTCAATTTAACCTGCTGATGTTTAAAAGTAATTTTTGGTAGCTATTTAAATATCTTGGGTTGTTAGGAGAATAATAAGTACGGCAAAACGCAAAGAGTTCGGCAGTTTTTGATTGAAGGTTGTTTTTTCGCGTAGTTTATGGCAATTTGCACCGATGCCGTCGAGGATTATGGCGGTTATTAAAGTGGTAGGTTATTTTATCAATTCAGAACTATAGGCTGATTATGTGTTTCAGTGCAAATATGTCGCTTGGGCTTGGTATCGCCGGATTTGTTGCCTCAGGCATCACATTTATCGATCAAGAGGAGTCGCTTTGGGTACGAACCGCCAGGTCGTACGCTATCTTCCATTTTTCATTGATGGAATTAATTCAGTATTTTGCTTATCCGGTCGCCGACCAATGCGGGTACGGAACGAATTTGTTCTTAAGCCAGTTATCAACATACCACATTGGTTTGCAAGCTTTGGCAATCATGCCGGCACTTGCGACTTATTCTTCGGATCCCTCGGCGCTTAAACGGGCAAGTTTAATAGGCTTGTCATTAAGTTCTTCATTCCTGCTATTCAGTTTCCTGCCGAATAACTGGCAACTGATAGATGCAAAGCTGTTTGACTTCAAACCCAATTTTATTGGCGAAATGATTTCCTGCCTGCATATGGGCAAATATCATATTGCTTACTCCATATCCAGCGCCTTCGGGTCCTTAGTCACGCATGGTTCGCTATTTGCCCTTGCGATCAGTGGGTTCTTGTGGAGAGATAACAAGAGAATCGCCAGTTACCATTTTATTATGGCTATCTTAACGTTATTTGTACCGCAATGGTTCTTCGGCGTTACCACGGGAGAGGCGGCTGCGATTTATTGCCTTTACTCGATACCGATTACCGCGAGCTTTATGCCTGTGTTTAAAAAGTTTTTTACAGCACAGTCGTATGATTTTCAATGCGATAGCAATTTTGAAAGAAATGCATAAAAATTGCTGCTGATGACGGGGATGCCTGCCGGATTGCGATAAAGTCTGGCAGGCAGTTTAGCAATTCATTTCACCCGGCGTTATTCAAAAAATCTTTTCAGGTAAAATCCGGTGTGTGATGAGAGGTTTTCAGACAGTTGTTTCGGTGTACCTTCAGCAACCAAGGTACCGCCCCCATCACCGCCTTCCGGGCCCATATCGATAATCCAGTCGGCGGTTTTAATCACATCCAGGTTGTGTTCTATGACGATCACGGTATTGCCGTGATCACGCAAGGTATGCAACACCGCCAATAATTGCTTGATGTCGTGAAAATGCAGGCCGGTAGTCGGCTCATCGAGAATGTACAGCGTTTTACCGGTATCGCGTTTGGAGAGTTCCTTAGCGAGTTTTACCCGCTGCGCTTCGCCGCCTGACAGCGTAGTCGCATTCTGGCCTAAGGTGATGTAGCTTAAGCCGACTTCCGTCAGGGTCTGTAATTTCCTGGACAGAGTCGGTACCGCACTGAAAAACTCGGCGGCATCTTCTATCGTCATGTCCAGTATCTGGTTGATGGCCTTGCCTTTGTAACGGATTTCCAGGGTTTCGCGATTATAGCGTTTACCGTTGCAGTGTTCGCAATGGACAAAAATATCCGGCAAGAAGTGCATTTCCACCTTAATGACGCCATCGCCTTTACAAGCTTCACAGCGTCCGCCTTTGACATTAAAGCTGAAGCGTCCCGGTGAATAGCCTCTTGATCGCGCTTCGGGTGTGGCGGCAAATAATTCGCGTATCGGCGTAAATAAGCCGGTGTAAGTCGCAGGATTTGAGCGCGGCGTGCGCCCTATGGGACTTTGGTCTATGTCAACGACTTTATCGAAATGCTCCAGTCCCTCGACAGCGTCGCAAGGGGCGGGAATAACCGCTGCGCGGTTGATCAAGCGTACCGCATGGCAATATAAGGTATCGTTCACTAACGTGGATTTGCCGGAACCGGACACGCCGGTGACACAGGTAAATAAGCCGATTGGAAAGGCGATGTCGACATTTTTTAAATTATTGCCGTGTGCATTGCGGAGTATGAGCCGTCTGTCTTGATTGACCGGCGTTAGCGTTTTGGGGATGGTTATGTCGATTTTGCCTGACAGGTATTGCCCGGTTAACGAATTTTTGTTATTAACAATATCCGCCAGCGCGCCCTGGGCGATGATGCGCCCACCGTGTACGCCGGCTCCGGGACCTATGTCCACGATGTGGTCGGCCGAGCGTATCGCGTCTTCGTCATGTTCGACAACAATCACGGTGTTGCCCAGGTCGCGCAGGCGAAACAAGGTGTTCAGCAAACGCTGGTTGTCGCGTTGATGCAAGCCTATCGATGGCTCATCGAGTACATACATTACGCCGACCAGACCTGCGCCGATTTGACTGGCGAGGCGTATGCGTTGCGCTTCGCCGCCCGAAAGGGTGTCTGCGCTACGGTCCAGCGTCAAATAATCCAGGCCGACGTTGATCAGGAATTCCAGCCTTTCCTGAATTTCCTTAATGATTTTTACCGCGATTTTACCGCGCTTGCCGGTTAAATGCAGGGTCGAAAAAAACGCCAATGCGTTACGGATAGGCAGGCGGGTAAGTTGGTGTATCGGCAATTCGGCGATGAAGACATGCCGGGCGGCGATATTAAGACGCGCACCCTCGCAAACAGGGCAGATTTTCTGGGATAAATATTTAGATAATTCTTCGCGCACCAATGCGGAATCCGTTTCATGGTAGCGCCTTTCCATATTGGCGATGATGCCTTCAAAATGATGCCGCTTGGTTTTGGCGGTTCCGGTCGCTCCGGGGTAGTTAAATTCAATGATTTCCTTACCGCTGCCATACAGTATCATGTCTTGAATTGTTTTAGGCAGCGCTGAAAACGGCGCTTCCGGGTCAAAGCCATAATGTGCGGCCAATGCACAGATGATCTGGTAATAATAGCCGTTACGCCTGTCCCAACCGCGAATTGCCCCGCCGGCCAGGCTGATGTCGGGGTTGTGGATAATCAGGGCGGGGTCGAAATGCTGGCGTACTCCCAGGCCATCGCAACTGCTGCATGCGCCTTTGGGGTTGTTAAATGAGAACAGCCGCGGTTCCAGTTCGGTCAGGCTGTAACCGCAGTGCGGGCAGGCGTAGCGTTCGGAAAACAGCAGTTCGCTGCCGTCCTCTTCAAGGCTGACGGCGATGGCGATGCCGTCGGCAATGCGCAGTGCCG
>SCST01000185.1 GCA_004299465.1 Methylovulum sp.
GCCCGTCCTGTAAACCATTATTATTAGCTGAAACTGAGAGCTGCACGGCATGGCCGGCTATCGAATCGTTATCGGACGCCTGGCGAACCGGCGAGAAAATGCTGCCGATACGGATCGGTCCAAATAGGCCGCTGACCAGGCCGTTTTCCAAAATAAAGGGACGAAAGCTGGAATGATGCTCCTTCTCGAAGCGGTCATTAAAATGATTCACTAATTGTTGTAATGGCATAATTATCTCCTTGATGTAGAGGTCGATGAAAAAGGTCAGCAAAAAAAAGGCGGGTCGGAGCCCGCCTTAGAGAGCAGGAGGAGCCTTCATGAAAAACCGTTTGCTTGCTGTTGGGATTATAGTAATGCGCTTATTATTTTTAATAAAACGATATAATTAGATTAAAATATCTGTTTATTAGATTTTGTTGGTGTTAATTGGCGGGCGCTTTTGCGGTGGACGCGGCTAATGAATGAGCATGAAACAACTTATGCAAGCGTGATGTGGGTGCGGATTGTGTGTGCCCTAGAGGGTATCCGCACGATGCGAAGCTGTCGCACCAACAGTTGCCAGATTCTTGCCTGAAGCGTGCTGCGCGCGCCTTCTCCGGCGTGTGGATAACGTGTTAGTTCGTTGATGGCGCGCACGGCACGCAACAGACACCTTTTGGGCCAAAGTACACATAAGGCAAAACTTTTCTGAAGGGGACTGAGTAGTTGCTACAAAACTAACAACCACGAAGGACACGAAGAGTACGAAGTTTCAATATATTGATTTACCATGCATTTTCTTCGTGTCCTTCGTGGTGAATAATATGCTTCCGCGAATACTTTCACAGTCTCCATAAATTAGTGGCGCCCGTTTCCCCCCCATCACTGAGACTTTCAAACCATGCCAGCTATCATCCAATTCGACCGGGCGACGGTCATTGTCCGTGACCAGGCGATTCTGTCCGACATCAGCTTTACGCTCTACGCCGGTGAAAAAACCGTGTTGTGCGGTAAGTCGGGGTCTGGCAAAAGCACGGTAATCAAGGCTTTGCTGGGTTTGCACCAGCTAAGTAGCGGGACGATATATTTCCAGCAGAAAGCATTGACGTCCGCCACGATACAGGCTATTCGCAGCGATACCGCCTACATCGGGCAAGAACCTGTCCTCGCGGCGGACAGCGTGCGCGACGCGCTGCTGCTGCCTTTTCAGTTCAACGCGCACCGCGGCCATAAGCCGGCTGACGCGCAGCTTAAGGCCGTGCTGGAACGCCTAAATTTGCCTGTGAGCATCTTAGATCAGCAAAGCAGCCGCATTTCCGGCGGTGAAAAACAACGCATCGCGCTGGCTCGCGGCCTGCTGTTGGGCAAGACGCTGTATTTGCTGGATGAAGTCACCAGCGCGCTGGATGCCGAAAGCAAACAAGCGGTATTCGATGTTTTTGCCGATCCGGGGTTGACGGTGCTCTCGGTGGCGCATGATCCCGATTGGATAGCGCGTTGCGACAGGATTTTGGAACTTGACGGCGGTCGCTTGACCAAGGTAACGCACCATGACTACGCTTGATATTGCATTGCCGCAGATGGCGGTGCTTTATGGCCTTTGCCTGTTGCCCTGGCTGCTGTTATGGGTGATTGGCCTCAGCCTTAGCCGCGATATTGTAATCAGCATTGTGCGCATGAGCATCCAGTTGGCGCTGGTCGGGTTTTACCTGAAAACCTTGTTCAGCCTTAACGATCCCAGGCTGAACGGCTTATGGATATTGCTGATGCTGGTCGTTGCCGACTTAAGTATTTTGCAGCGGGCAGGGCTCAAAGTGAAATTCTTTGTCTGGTCCACGTTTACCGCGATTGCGCTGAGCACGTTGTTCTCGACGTTCTACCTGGTGCTGTTTGTCATTCAACCCGAACATTATTACGATGCCCGCTATATTGTGCCTTTGGCCGGCATGATTCTCGGTAACTGCCTGCAAGGCAATGTCATCGCGCTGGAGCGCTTCTATTCGACCTTGCGTAAAAACGAGCATGAATACATGACTTTTTTACTGCTGGGCGCTACCCGTTGGGAAGCGGTGCGTCCGTACTACCGTATTGCCGTTAAAGCCGCCGTCAGCCCGACCATCGCGAGCATGTCGACGATGGGCTTGGTGTCGCTGCCCGGCATGATGACCGGGCAAATCCTCGGCGGCAGTGAGCCGTGGCTGGCCGTCAAGTATCAAATTGCGATCATGATCTGCATTTTTGCCAGCACTACGCTCGCCTGCATCGTCAACCTGAAACTCAGTTTAAAGCTTGCTTTCGATGCTTATGATGTGTTGAAGGATGAAGTGATAGATGTTCGTCAGGCATGAAATGGGCTTGGTAAAGTTGCTCGTTGTAGGGCGCGCCGCGCGCGCCACCAAAGTACCCGCACCTTATTCCAGCACCCGTAAGGAGCGCGTAGCGCGCCTTACGTTTCAGTTTATCCGCGTGCATCGGTGCAATCTGTGGCTGAATAGCTATTGAGATCGTCTGCATCCACAAAAGCAGACGGTAAAGCGCAGCCCGCTATTTGATAAACAACATTTCCTGGTAAGTGGGATAAGGCCATAATTCATCTGCAATTTCGCCTTCAAGCGAGTCTGCATATCGGCGGACTTCATCCATCAGCGGGCGGATGGTGTTTGCACAGAACTGCATGTGTTCCTCGGTTGTTGGGAAATCATGCCGGCTGATAGCGGTGCCGAGCTTGGCGATAGTTTCCATCATCGACGCCAACAGCGCCGCCACCTGGACCAATCGTTCATTACCCAGTTCGATGCCGTTGCTTTTAAGGCTGTTTATCGCGCAGGAAAGATCGGACAAGTATTTGACAGCCGCCGGATAAATCCCCGTTTTTGCCATGCTGAGCACCAGTTTGGCTTCCACTTCTATCGCGAGTATGTATTGCTCGGCATAGATTTCGAAACGGCTGGCGAGTTCTACAGGCGATAACACGCCGAGCGTATCGAACAATTCCTCGACATACGCCTCCTTTAGCACCGGCAACGCATCGGCGGCTGTTTTAAGGTTCGCCAGGCCGCGCTCCTCAACCGCCATCTTATGCCATTCGGCGGAATAGCCGTTGCCGCCGAAGACGACAGCGCCATGCTGGTCGATGATTTCCTTCAGCGTATTGAGTATTGCGGTATCGAGATCGGCGCCTTGTTTTAATTTGCTGTCCAGCCTATCGGCTACCCAGTTCAGCGAATCGGCCAGTATCGTATTCATCGTGACCAAGGGACCCGCGACCGATTGCCCGGAACCGACGGCGCGGAACTCAAAGCGGTTGCCGGTAAAGGCAAAAGGCGAGGTACGGTTCCTGTCCCCGGCGTCCCGGTTAAAAACAGGCAGGGTATTGATGCCGAGATCCATAACGCCGGCGTTTAGCGAGCCGGTTATCTTGCCGTTACTGATTTGCTCGAACACATTATCGAGCTGCGAACCCAGGTAAACCGACATGATCGCGGGCGGCGCTTCATTAGCGCCGAGGCGGTGGTCATTGCTTGCCGTCGCCACGGCGGCGCGCAGCAGCGGGCCATAGCGGTGAACGCCGCGGATAACTGCGCCGCAGAACAGCAGGAATTGCGTATTGGAATGAGGCGTAGTGCCGGGGTCCAGCAAATTGCCTTGCGTGGCATTGCCGACCGACCAGTTGACATGCTTGCCGGAGCCGTTAATGCCTTTAAACGGTTTTTCATGCAGCAGGCAGACCAGGCCGTGTTTTTTGGCGGTATTCCTCAGGACCGTCATCAACAGTTGCTGATGGTCTGTCGCGACGTTTGCCGATTCAAAGAACGGTGCTATCTCGAATTGTCCGGGCGCCACTTCGTTATGCCGGGTTTTGGCCGGGATGCCCAAGCGGTAGAGCTGTTCTTCAACATCCTGCATGTAAACCTGGACGCGTTCGGGTATGGCGCCGAAATAATGGTCATCAAATTGCTGGCCTTTGGCTGCCGGTGCGCCGAACAGCGTCCGTCCGGCCAGCAACAGGTCGGGGCGGTTATTGACAAAATTGGCGTCGACCAGGAAATATTCCTGCTCGGCTCCGCAACTGGAATTGACCGGGGCGATGTCGGTATGGCCGAGTAGCGACAAGACGCGTTTGGCGGCCTTGTTCATTGCGGCATTGGCGCGCAGCAACGGCGTTTTCTTATCCAGCGCCTCCCCCGTCCACGAAACAAACACCGTAGGAATGCAAAGCGTTGCACCGTTATCGGTGGTCATGATAAAGGCGGGGCTGGTGACGTCCCATGCCGTATAGCCGCGCGCTTCAAAGGTCGAGCGTATGCCGCCGTTCGGGAAAGACGAGCCGTCCGGTTCGCCCTGTACCAGCACTTTGCCGCTGAATTCGGAGATGACCGAGCCGTCGCTTTGCACGGAGATAAAGCCGTCATGTTTTTCCGCCGTCGCATTGGTTAACGGATAAAACACATGCGCGTAATACAGCGCGCCCTTGGACATGGCCCAGTCTTTCATCGCCAATGCGACGACATCGGCAACGGAGACATCGAGCTGCTCGCTGGCTTCAATGGTTTTCTTTACCGATTTGAAGATTTCCTTGGGCAGGTTTTCCTTCATCTTGCTCAGCGTAAACACATCGCTCGCCCATAAGCTGTCCAGCGATTCCGGTGCTTTGGCAGGCATAGGCTTGCGGTTGATGATATTTTGAATGGCTTGAACGCGCGCAGCATTTCCCGTCATTTTTTTCTCCTGGTTCGATAGTGGGTGTCATTGATCGTAGGGTAGCGAGCAATAATCGAACCAATTGTCGATTGGATCACAGTTAGGATTTGGCTAAAAATAACTTCCCGAGGCGCGTGGAGTGCAAGCTTCGCTTGCACGGGCAGGCAAAGCCTGCACTCCTGGCTTCAGTTGTAACTTCAGGTGGTTATTAGCGACCCTATCCTTAGCGCTGAAGAGGCGTAAGGCAGTGATGGATGCCGGGATTTGCTCGCGAAGAAGTTGAAGCGCTGCGGGCATTTTCAGTGCAAAAACACACCAGCCGCTTCAACATTCAGTTCAAATTGGTGCGGAATAAGGCAAGGCCGGGTGTGAGGTGAGTAAGGTACGCGATGCGTACCCCCGAAACAGTATGGCCGCAATGGACTGCACGGACGCTATCACCCATTGATTAGAAATAACTATGGCGTAATAATTGCAGCTCACCAATTCGCGGCTCGACCGGAGCCTACTTTTAAAATGGCGCATGAACCGAACATGAAAGCGACTCAAGACGACAAACTAGACACGTATTTCCAGCAGGTACAGGGCATTATTTTGAGCCGGCAGGATTGGGTGACCGGCTTATTGCCGGCCAGCACCGCTGTTAATGTGCACGGCAATTATACCGACGCCTGGGTCAGGGATAATGTCTACAGTATTCTTGCCGTATGGGGCTTGGCCTTGGCTTACCGGCGGGCCGGAGACGGCAACGGGCGCACTTACCTGCTCGAACAAAGCGTCGTCAAATTGATGCGTGGATTGCTGACGGCGATGATGCGGCAGGCGCCCAAGGTTGAAAAATTCAAGCACACGCAGAACCCGCTGGATGCCCTGCATGCAAAATACGATACCAGGACCGGTGCCGTCGTGGTCGGCGACCATGAATGGGGGCATTTGCAACTGGATGCGACCTCTTTATTCCTGTTGATGCTGGCGCAAATGACGGCGTCCGGTTTGCGCATCGTGTTTACGATAGATGAAGTCAATTTCGTGCAAAACCTCGTGCATTACATCAGCCGGACTTACCGCACGCCGGATTACGGCATCTGGGAGCGCGGCAATAAAATCAATCATGGCATCGCCGAACTCAATGCCAGTTCCATCGGCATGGCGAAAGCGGCGCTGGAAGCGATGTCGGGATTTAACCTGTTCGGCAAGGACGGCGGGCAGGCCTCGATTGTCCATGTCATCAGCGACGATATTGCGCGGACGCGCATCACGCTGGAATCGCTGCTGCCCAGGGAATCGATGTCCAAAGAGGTGGATTCGGCTGTTCTCAGTATCACCGGATTCCCGGCTTTCGCCGTTGATAACCCGGCCATCCGAAAAAAAACCGACGCGCTGATCCGTGAAAAACTCGAAGGTCGCTACGGCTGCAAGCGGTTTTTGCTGGACGGCCACCAGACCGTCATAGAAGACAGCCATCGCCTGCACTATAACCCGCAGGAATTAAAGCAATTTATGCACATTGAATGCGAATGGCCGTTGTTTTTCAGTTACTTATTGTTGAACAACCTGTTTGCTGGGGATCTTGAGGCGGCGGCGGGCTATCGCAGGAAACTCGAAAACCTGCTGGTTGAACAGCAGGGGCAGCGCTTATTGCCCGAACTGTATAGCGTCCCGCGCGAGTCAATTGATGCGGAAAAAGCCTGTCCGCACAGCCAGGCGCGCGTGCCGAATGAAAATATACCGTTGGTCTGGGCGCAGAGCCTCTTTATATTGGGCAGCCTGATCCAGGAAGGCTGGCTGACGACGGATGATATTGATCCTTTGGGCCGGCATAAAGCCGTCCGGAAAGCGCAGGATTGCACGTTACAGATTGCGATACTGGCCCAGGATGAGAGCGTGCAAGAGGACTTGCTGGATTGCGGCATCCGCACGCAAACGCTTGCTGAAATATTGCCGATCCAATTCAGGGATGCCGCCGAACTGGCCGAAGCCTATACCCAGGTCGGCAGGAACGACCGTTACGGCCTGACGGGCCGGCCATTAAGGCAGTTGCGCACATTGGCGACATCCAAGCTGTACAAGCTGTCCGACGAGCGGCTTATTTTTTTACCGCAATGCCTTAATCAAAAAGGCTTTTACCTGGCGATGGATAACCGCTTGCTGATCCATCGCCTGCGCCTGGAGTTATCGTATATCTACAAGCATTGGGACAGGGCCGGTAATCCGTTGATTGTCATGAGTATCAAGCAAAATATGCTGAAGGCCCATAACCGTGATGTGCTGATTGAATTTATTGCCGAATTGCAAACAGGCCTTATCAACAAAGTTCCGGTATGCCTGGGTAATCTTGCCGAATTTGCAGGCAACTCCAGTCATGAAATAATCAGTTACCTGCATGATTTTAAATTCTCGAAAGCGTCCTGGCAGGAAGCCGAGCGGCCTTTTTTCCAGGTATTGCCCAGAGACGGCCAACCGGCCATGCCTTTGGACACCTTGCTGCTGAATTCATGGGAAATCAGTGAAGACCCGGTGCTGGTGGAGCAATTGCAAACCAACGCCAATCCCTATATGCAATTGGAAGCGTTAAGCCTGCTGGGGCAACGTCATGGGCTGGCTTACGATATCGGCTTGACCGCAGCTGAAGGCCGCCCCTGTAGTGTGGGTGACTTGCTCGAAGAGCTTTATGAGCGGGCGGGCGACCAGCATGCCTGGTATATCGTAAGGCGTTGCGCCGGCTTGCTCGGTAAATACGATATTAACCTGGAGCAGGCCGCTACCGACATCCTGGTACGCCAGCATTTATTAACGGTAGGGCGGGCCTACAGCGGCAGGGCGACGCTGGCGCGACCCACCGACTCATCGGAAATACTGCAAACTATCCGTACCTACAACAATAATAATGCCGGCGAACTCATTATCATCCAGGAATTGATCCTGTACCTGGGTATGTTGGTCAAATCGAATCCGGAACTGTTCGCCGATATGCACACGGTCAGGGCAGGGCATATACTGGAATTGATACTAGCCAGGCAAAAGCGCGAGCGGGACTGCACGATGGACCAGGCCTTTAATGAAATCCTGTTTTTATCGCCTTATCAATTATCGCAAAAAGTACAGGAAACCTTAGCGGATTACAGTAACGCGGAAAATCAACTGGGCTTGGTGGAAACGCTGCAATATGACGGGGATTGCAAGGACCTCAGTTGTGCGCGCTTTTCGAAGGCGATGGATGCGAAAGATCATGGCGAAATGGCGGACTGGTATGAATGGCGCGAGCGGCAAGGCAATGTCGGCCGCGAAAACGAGGCTTTTTTTGCCAGTGTCTGGCATATCCTGCATCATTGCAAGGGCTTGATGATAGGTGAAAAACTCAATAGCAAAAGAAGGTTGGACAGCGAAACCATATTGTCGCAAATGACCTCGGGCGAACAAACCTTCAAATTACAGGTCGCGCATTTACTCAACAAAATTCAATCCTCGGTCTATCGGCAGTTAACGGTAGAAGCGATTAAGGCGATGGCATCGATTTTTCGTGATAATTCATTGACTATTGATGATACGCTAGTCATGGATGTGATTATCGGCCATGCCGTCAGGATTTGTTGGTTGCAGTCGCATCCCGAGCATAAAGAGCATTATGGCGAGCATATCGCTATCGCCTGGCAGGCTTTCTACCATTTGCCGCCGCATTGCGTCGCTAACGGCATACTCGACGCGCTGATGTACTTGCTCAATAATAACAATGAAATAAAAGAAGAAGGCTAGGGCGTGTTTGCGCACAGTACTTCTCAATAATAACAATGGCACAAAAAAGAGGCTGAATATGATTCTGGCAGGCGATATAGGTGGAACAAAAACGGTGTTGTCATTACTGGGCAAAGAACCTGGCGGCGCGCAGACCTGCGTGCAGGAACAGTCTTTCGCCAGCCGGGATTTCGACACATTTGATGATATTCTGGCGGTGTTTTTACCGGTCGGCGCAAAGCTTAGTAGCGCCTGTTTCGGCGTTGCGGGGCCGGTGGTTAACCAGCGCTGCCAGACCACCAATTTGCCGTGGCTGCTGGATGCGGCGGAATTGCAACAAAGACTGGGTATCACCCGGATAAAACTCTTGAATGATCTCGAGGCGATGGCCTTAGGGATGCTGTTTTTGCCTGAACAGGACTTGCTCGAATTGAATCCCGGCGCACAGCCCCAAATCGGTAATATCGCCGTTATTGCCGCCGGAACCGGCCTCGGCGAAGCGATACTTCATTGGAACGGCAATCACTATCACGCTATTGCGACAGAAGGCGGCCATTGCGATTTCGCACCGCAAACCGGGCAGCAGGACTTGTTGCTGGCTTATCTCAGGACTATCTATGCCGAGCATGTCAGTTACGAGCGCATCATTTCGGGTAATGGCTTCAGCCATTTGTACGATTTTCTTTGTGACTATGATTTTGCAGCCGCTTGTCCGGCGGTTCCGGCAGCTGATGACTGTAGCGGCGGCTGCGATCGCAATGCGATCATTTCCAGGTTGGGCATCAATGGCGAAGATCCCTTATGCAGCGAAGCGGTCAGGCTGTTTGTCGAAATCTACGGCGCGGAAGCAGGCAACCTGGCATTGAAGTCGCTGGCTGTCGGCGGCGTTTTTATCGGCGGCGGCATTGCCGCAAAGATTCTGCCGGCGATGCAGAACGGCAATTTCATACGGGCATTCAAGGCGAAAGGGCGTTTTCTGCCCGTGCTCGACAAGATGCCGGTTAAATTATCATTAAACCCGCGCACGCCGTTGCTTGGCGCAATCCATTATTTCGATAGTTATGGCGAGGAATGAACCTGGATAACGGCTGAAGCCCCTACTGCTTAATCCTGTTCATTTTTGGTCTGGAACAGGAAATGCGCCATTTTGCTGGCCTTGGTTTTTAAATAATCCAGGTTGTCATCGTTCGCGGCGATTTCAATCGGGATGCGGTTAACAACCTGGATACCGAGTTTTTTTAGCCCGTCTATTTTTTTCGGGTTATTGGTAATCAGTTCTATCGATTTTACTTCCAGGTTTTCGAGCATTAGCGCGGCGATGCTGTATTCCCGCTCATCGGCCTGATAGCCCAGATGAAGATTCGCATCGACGGTATCCATGCCCTGGTCCTGCAGGTTATAGGCTTGCAGTTTTTTCAGCAGGCCGATGCCGCGGCCTTCCTGGCGCAGGTAAATCAACACGCCGCGGCCGGCCTTTTCAATAAGCTGCATCGCCATGTCCAGTTGTTCGCCGCAATCGCAGCGTCTTGAGCCCAGGACATCGCCGGTAAAGCATTCGGAATGAATGCGCACCGGCACATGTTCCTGGCCCGCAACCTCGCCTTTGACTAACGCGATATGTTCCTTGTCGTCAATGGTGTTGCTGTAGTAATGCAGGATGAATTCGCCGTGTTGGGTCGGAATCGGCGTTTGTACTAAATTTTCTAATTGTGGCTTCACGTCAATAACTGATTTGTTAAATTCATAATAGGCTACCCTCTCAAGTCGCTGTTTTCATCTCATTGATAGGCAATGTATTGATCCAGGCGAATATTTCGCTGTTAAGCCGTTACCGCTTGGCGGGGTTTACGGCATATTTTACATGACGGGGGCATTGTTGGTGTATAAAACCGGCCTGGGCATTTGCTGCCCAGGCCGGTTTTTGATTTTAGTAACTATTCAGTCCCTTGCAGTAGGGCGTGCCGCGCGCGCCTTCTCCGGCGCATGGATAACGTGCCAGTCCGTTGATGGCGCGCGCGGCACGCCTACGCGTCAGGCAAGGCTCTGGACAGTTACCGATTTTATAGGGTTGCTCTATGCAATAGACATGGCCCGGCGCAAGGATTACGCGCCGAATTGTTCGACAAACGCCGCAAATTCGGCGGCTGGGACGGGTTTGCTGTACAGGAATCCCTGAGCGGTCTCGCAGCCCTGCTGCAACAAGAAAGCAACTTGCTCTTCATGCTCAACGCCTTCTGCGACGACTTCCAGCGACAGCGATTTGGCCAGCGCCAATATTGCCGTCGTGATCGCCATATCGTCTTCATTATTGGGAATATCGCGGATAAAGGAACGGTCGATCTTGAGTTCGGAAATCGGCAGCTTTTTCAGGTAAGCGAGGGAGGAATAACCGGTGCCGAAATCGTCAATGCTGATATGTACGCCCAAGGCATCGAATTCGCGTAATGTCACCAGCGCCTCCTCAATATTCTCGAGCAGGATGCTTTCCGTCAGTTCCAGCTTGAGATGCTGCGGGGCCAGGCCCAGTCGTGCCAGCGTGCTGTCAACCTGCGCCACAAAACCGTGTTGGCGAAACTGGTTGGCCGATACGTTAATCGCCATGACCAGCGGCGGCAAACCTTGCTGATGCCACAGGTGCATTTGCGTACAGGCGGTTTCCAGCACCCAGTTGCTGATATCGATGATCAAGCCGGAGTCTTCGGCAATCGGGATAAATTGCGCCGGCGGCACCAGGCCGAATTCCGGGTGCTGCCAGCGTATCAGCGCTTCGCAGCCGATCACGCGCATTTTCCGCATATTGACTTTGGGTTGGTAGTAAAGAATCAATTCATTGCGTTCGATGGCGCGGCGCAGCTGGTTTTCCATCGACAGTTTATGATAGGCGACGGCATTCAGCGACTTGTTAAAAAACTGGTAGGTGTTTTGTCCTTGCTCCCTGGCGCGGCTCATTGCGAATTCACCGTTTTTGATGAAGCTGTCTTCATCGATCCCGTCTCCGGGATAGACGGCGATACCGATATTGATGCCCAGGAAAATGTCATGCTCGTCGATTTTGAATGATTCCGACATCACCTGGAAAATGCGCTTGGTGGTCTTGACGCCGCAGCGAGTGTCGTTGATACGGTTGAGCAATACGGTAAATTCATTACCGCCCAGCCTGGATACGGTTATTTCGCTCTTGTCGCAAGCGGAGTCGGCTGCATAGTCGCTGTTTTGCACCTCGGTAACGAGCCGGTCGGCGAACATTTTCAGTATCCGGTCGCCGACGCTCGGGCCTAAGGTTTCGTTAATGCGCTTGAAGCGGTCTATGCTGATAAACAGCGCCGATAGCTTGGTATCGCAACGCTTGCAGTCGGCTATGGCCTGGCCGAGGCTTTCCTTAAACAGCTTGCGGTTAGGCAAGCTGGTCAACGGGTCGTAGTAGGACAGGAAGCGTATCTGCTCCTCGATCCGTTGACGTTCGGTAATGTCCTGGATAGTGCCTTGAATACGCGCGACGGTATTGTCGACGATAATCGGCTCGCCCCGGATAAGTACGATACGGCCGGAACTGTCGGGGCGGTATAGTTGAAATTGCAGGTGAAATTTTTTTTTGCTGTTGACGCAACGTTCAATGGCCCGATGCAGGTTGTCGGCATCGGCATCGGTAAATGCTTGGTATAAATCCAGGCGCTGCCCTTGAAAACCGTCGGGGTTGACGCCCAACACATTGAAGACTTCATCCGACCATTGCATCCTGTCGTCCGTTACGGTCCAGTCCCAACTGCCGAGATGGGCGATTTTCTGCGCGGTGCGTAGCGCGGCTTCACTTTTTGCGAGCCGGCTTAATGCCGAACTGGCGCGCAGGAGATAGCGTAAGCGGTGCGGCAAAGTCGGCCAGCTGATCGGTTTGGCGATAAAGTCGGTTGCGCCTGACTGAAAGGAACGATTGATCGAATCAATATCGTCGGCGCCGGTCAGCATCACAATCGGCAATAACGCCATGCCGGGCATGGCGCGTATCGCTTTAAGGCAATCGAAACCATCCATTTCCGGCATCCTGACATCCAGCAGCACCAACTCAGGGTGCCGGGTTTTAACCATTTCAATGCCTTCATGGGCATTGGGCGCGCTGAGTACGTCAAAATCTTCCCTGCCGAGGATGTCATGCAGCATTAAACGCATCATATCGTCATCGTCGATCGTCAGGATAAGACTTCGTGAGAGGTGCTGTTCGTTCATGATAATTCCTGTTTTGAGACTATTTGTAATATGTGCTGGTATTCGGTTTTCAGGGAGTCCGCAAAATGTTCATCGAATACCAGCGAGCCGTCGCGTGCCGCTTGTTCGATGTCGCGGGCCAGTTCGGCGAGATACAGGCCGCCGATATTGGCGGCCGCTGATTTCAAGCTATGCGCGGCCTGGCTTACCGTGTCGCTGTTTTGTTTTAGCAAGCCTTCCCGCAGTTTGTCAATTTGCTGCGCGGCATTGCGCCGGAACAATTCCAGCACGTTGCTCACCAATGTCTCTCCGCCCATATGATATAACAGGTTTAACGGCGCCGGATCGAATCTGGCGGTGCCGGTAATCGGCGGGGATAAGTTGCCGGCAAGCGCTGTAACCTCCGCGCTTGCCGGTTTCAGCGCGGTGATTAGCTTATCGCGCAAAGCCTCCAGTAACACCGGTTTCGCGAGGTAATCGCTCATGCCGGCAGCCAGGCAGCGCTTCCGGTCGTCCTGCATGGCATTCGCCGTCAGCGCCACTATCGGTATGCGGCCCTTGCCCGCTGCTTTTTCCAGCAAGCGGATTTCCCGCGCCGATGTGTAACCGTCCATTTCCGGCATCATGCAATCCATCAGGATCAGGTCATGTCCGCCGTGCTTGAAAATCTTCAGCGCTTCAAGACCGTTGACCGCCACGTCTACCCGGCATCCCAGCATAGTGAGCATGGCTTTGGCCATTTCCTGGTTGACCGGGTTATCTTCGGCCAGCAGGATGCGTTTGCCGCGAAGACAGGTGTCGTGGTCACCCAGATGAGCCGTTTCAAGAAATCCCGGTTTGAGTAGCTGGCCGGTGTCTTGACGGGTTTCTGCCGGTATAGGGGCCAGTGCCTTGCGTAAAGGCAGCCGGACGCTAAATACCGTGCCTGTATCCGGCTTGCTCTCTACGCCTATCGTGCCGCCCATCAATTCGCTTAATTCCCTGCAGATTGCCAGCCCCAGGCCGGTGCCGCCGTATTTGCGGGTAGTGGAACCATCGGCTTGACTAAACGATTGGAATAATTTAGATAAGGCATCCGCTGCGATGCCGATGCCGGTATCGCTGACGCGGAAATCGAGGTAAATGTCGCCGGTCAATCCGCAGGCTTCGGTGGCTATGGTGCTGACCTCTAGCTTGATTGAACCGGCATCGGTGAATTTGATGGCATTAGCTATCAGGTTAGTGAGAATCTGCCGCAGACGATAGGCGTCGCCGCGGACTGCGTCGGGAACGCCAGGGTCGATGTTACAGCACAGTTCGATATGCTTGCTGCGTGCAGGCTCAAAGAAAAGCGCTATCAGTTGGTCCAATAAACGAGTCAAGCTAAAGTCAATGTCTTCCAGTTCCAGCTTGCCGGCTTCAATCTTTGAAAAATCCAGGATGTTGTTAATGATGCTCAGCAGGGAATCGGCCGAGCGAAACACGGCTTCGGCATATTGCCGTTGGCTTGGGTTTAACTCAGTACCCAGCAATAGTTCGGTCATACCCAGCACACTGTTCATCGGTGTGCGGATCTCATGGCTCATATTGGCCAAAAACTGGGATTTGGCAATACTTGCCGCCTGGGCTTCTGCTACCGAATGGCGCAAATCCGCCGTCCTTAGCTCAACTTCGCCTTCAAGCCGGGCGCGGTGTTGTTCCAGTCTCGCATCGCGTTCCTCGATTTGCGCTATCATCCGGTTAAAGCTTTTAACCAGTCGGCCAATTTCGTCTTCGCCCTCGCCTGTTGCCCTCAGCGTGTAATTTTTTTCTTGCGATACCTGCTGGGCCAACAGGGATAAGCGTATTAACGGTTCTGAAATGATCGCCGCCAAATGCTGCCCGTAAAATACGCTCAATAGAAAAGCGGCCAGCATCACCAGTGAAATTCGGCCAAGATTAATGAAAAGTTTCCACCACATCGGCTGCAAGTCGATTACCAGGTATAAATAGCCTGTGGTCTCGCCATTCAGGTTGACCGGCTGTAGCACGGCATGGCTCAGCGCTATGATGCGGTTCTGCTGTGGCGGGTCGCCGTCGCCGGGTAATGCGTTTGGAAAAGCAAGCCATTGATGGTCAGGCTTGTTGGCGAGGTAATGGGCAAATGCCGCTCCTTTGAGGGTATATAACTGTGCGCCAATGATGGCGGGTTTACTGTACAACGCCGCCAGGATGTCGGTTGCCGATCGTTTGTCGTTAAACAACAGGGCCGCGGCGGCATTAAAACCGATCATCTCGCCTGTTGACGCGGCGTCGGCCAGTATTTGGCTGCGTTCCTTCCAGAATTCCGTGACACTGCTGACCAGTAAGGTGAATACCAGCGCCAGGCCGACGGTAACCGCCTGTAAATGGCGAAGCTTGCTGGTTATAGGGCGATCGGCGAATTTTTGTGCGTTCATAAATCGCTATATTAATTGTTTCATAAGTGCTTGCACTAGAAATGTCCAGTCTTCGTTAAATGAGTTCGGCAAGCACTTATGAAACACACATAGCTTATTAAATAGGTATTACAATCCCAAAAGTTCTTGCGCAGTACTCTGAATATACTGTGCAAGAACTTTTGGGATTGTAATATCAAGCTATCATTTGGTAGCATTGACATATTTCGCCAATTTAAGCAGTTTGGCGCTGATATGCACACCATCAGCGTTTGCTGCATCCAGGTTAATCTCAAAACCAAGGCGGTTACCGTCTTGAACCAGGCCTATCATGCCGCCTTGATCGACGAAACCCGGTTTGTCGCTGACCGTGACAATCGGGGAGCCTTTTAAATCTCGGATAATCGCCGCCGCATTTTCAGCGTAACCGATAAAGACCATGTGACAGTTTTTCAGGTCTTCACCGTTGATGTCTCGCCGCAAAAGCATCGGTTTGCCGCCGATGGTTTTATTTTCGAGCACCGACAGGCTATCGCCCAAGCGGTCGTTATTTGTCGTGCATAAGCGGTAATTGTTTTGGTCGGCGGCTGTTTCCGGCCAATCGATAAACTTGAAGAAGTTGAACAGGAAAGCCGTGATCACCGCCGTTTCGCTGCCGGATTCGGCACAGGCCTGGCCGTTGATCGCCGCAGCAAGCAGCAGGGCGGGCATCAGCAAAATGGCGCGCGCGGTGCGCCCTATCTGGCTATCAGGCATCGGAAAACGGGCACGGCGCATCTTGATGGTGTGAAGACAACGCGTTGCGCTTTTTGGGTCATGGTTGGCGGCTCATATTAAAACGTCACTTGCAATTTGATGCGGAACTCGCGCCCGTTCATCGGCAAGGTGTTTTGCGTGATGTCGGCCGGCCCGGTACCGCCCGGCATTGGGTAATGCGTGTCGAACAGGTTATATATGCCAAATAAAACATCCAGGCCGGGGGCGATTTTATCGCTGCTTAAATTGAGATTGAGCAGGTTATACGCATCAGCAAAGCCGTTTTGCGGAGTTCTGCGTTCGTCAATAAAGATATTTTCAATGCCCAGTTTGGCGAAGTTGTTAAACAAGGGTTCGGCATAGTGCAGTTTAAAGACATTTTGCGGCGAGCCGTAGGCCCATATCCCGCCTTCTGTTTCGTCAGTTACGTTGCTGTAGGTATACGAAGCCTTGAACAAACGGCCGCTATCCCAGCGTTGTTCGGCTTCCAGTTCAACGCCGAAGGCATGGTAGCTGCCAGTGTTGATAAACGGTCCGTTGGCGCCGTAGCCCGGTTCAAGGTTTTGCTCCAAAAACTGGCTGATGTCGTTGTAAAACAGGTCACCGATTAATTTCAGGCCGCTTGCTGAATGCCATTCGACGACGCCTTCATAGCTCTTGATTTGTTCTTCGTAGTTGCCGGGATTAGCGGTATTGGTGTCGGAGTTGTAGTCGCGTTCCCAAACATTGGGTGCGCGGAAAGTGGAGCTGTACAGTAGTTTGAAGTTGGTGCTTGCCAGCGGGTTCCAGATCAATCCCAGGCGCGGGTTGAACTGCAGGTTTTTCAACATGTGATGGTAGTCCAGGCGCAAACCCGTGCTGAAAATTAAACTGTCTAGGAGCCGTATGTCGTCTTGCGCGTAGAGTTCGACGCGGTGGCCGTGGCGGTTACTGTCTTGATAGCTTATCGAGGGATCAATGTCATAATTGAATAAGCGCTGACGCTGGTCGTATTGATATTCCAAACCAAGCATCAGACGGTGGCCGTCAAAAAACGTGCTGGTCAACTGCGCCTCGCCGCCCCACCAACGGCCGTCAGCCTCGTCGCGATTGATGACCCTGCCGCCATTGTCATAGGCTTCGTCAGCGGAGTAGTCATAGCCTTGGTAAAAGCCTTTCAGCTGTAACGAGTTTTTATCGCCGAGGGCTTTGGTATATTTAATATTGCCGAAAAACTGCCGGTCGTCAGTATAAAAATCGGGGTCGTTGAAGAGGGCGCCGAAAGCCGCCGTTGGAACCCGTTTGAAGCGGTCGACAAAGCCGCTCATCAACGTAAATTCTTTATATTGAAGCCTGCCGAACAAACGGTCTGCGCGCTCAGTGTCCATGTTATGGGCGATGCCGTTGTTAGTGGCGGGAGAGTCGAATTCCGGGAAATACAGGTTCTCAACGCCGGCGCTGTCGTAATGCGACGCCGAAAACAGGACATCGGCGCCGTTATCGAGTTTTTTGCCGTAGCTGGCCCGGCCTTTGTAAGTATCGAAGCTGCCGGCTTCGCCGGCCAGTTGCGCGCCGTTAATAGCATGGCCTGTTTTGGTGACGATGTTGATTAGGCCGAAGAAGGCATTGGCGCCGTATATCGACGAGCCGGAGCCGGGGATATATTCGATACGTTCGACGAGATCCATGTCCAGCATGAATTCCTGGGCTATGTAGCCGCCGTCATAGATATTTTCATTCATGCGCTGGCCGTCGATCATGATCAGCATGCGCGAGTTGTAATCGTTGGGATGCAAAAAGCCCCGCACACCCAGGTAGCTGTAATTGCGGTCGTTACTCGTGTACAGCCCGCGCATCGCGTTCAGTGCTTCGGCCAGCGTGCGCCAGCCGAAGGTGCGAATGTCGCCGGCGGTCAGCACCGATACGGAAGACGGCGATTGACTGGTTTTTTGTCCCAAGCGTGATGCGTTGATCACTTCGACATTCAGCAGCTCTTCTATGGAAAGATCGGTTAAATCCTCATGAGGGGAATTGTCGGCTTCAACTTGACTGCTCAGGATTATCAGGACGGCTGCGATAATTAGGTTATGCATCGTTCTGGGATGTCGCCGCCTGGACAGGCCAATGTTAAGCTGAAAGCCGGCTTATTGTGTTTTGGTAATCGAAACATGCTAACTAACCAGTGCGGTCTTGT
Organism: Methylovulum sp.; assembly: GCA_004299465.1. Taxonomy (GTDB): domain Bacteria; phylum Pseudomonadota; class Gammaproteobacteria; order Methylococcales; family Methylomonadaceae; genus Methylovulum. Next base: position 17,938 of record SCST01000185.1, read on the forward strand.
GCCTGAATTTAATGAGTGTGCCGGTATTGTAGCTTACAGTTAAGGTATAAGCGGAATTGATCTGCGTGGAAAAGAAAAAAGCGCAGATACGCGCACTGCGTACCTTTTTAGGCAACTATTCAGCCCCTTGTTGTAGGGCGTGCTGCGCGCGCCATCAACGGACTGGAACATTATCCACATGTCGGAGAAGGCGCGCGCAGCACGCCCTACGCTTCAGGCAAGGATCTGAACAGTTACCTTTTTAGCAGGGTCAATGCGTAATGCTGATTGGATATTTCGAAAAGGGTACGCGGTGCGTACCAGCGTAGCGGTTTTGCGCATTTGATGGCGGTTATCGGGGGAGGGGCACGCGGTTAAGCTGCGGCTTGGGAGAGGGTCAACAATAACTTCCTGGCATCACTGCCTACACTAAGCCGCTGGTATAAAAGCCTGAGCTCCAAACGCTTGCGACGGTAACAATAAGCTACCTTGGGGAATTATTTTTTGCGGCTGCTTGCTGTGAAGAATACACCTGATTGGCCGGTTTTTTGTGTTTTTATCGGCAGGCAGCGCTTGCCGTGGCCGCGGAAACAAACAAAAATCCTGCGCAATTCAGGTCTATTCAAATTTAGCTTTAGACTCTGAGCAGCGCCTTAGCCATTTTTTCCGACAACTGCGCGTCAGTAAATTGCGGCTCATTAGGTGGATAAAGCTCTACTTCGTCCAGCTCAAAGCCGTATTCTTTAGCCAAGTTAAGAATTTCTCTTATTTTCATG
>SCST01000186.1 GCA_004299465.1 Methylovulum sp.
TGAATCAGCGGCTGTAAATACTGCACCAATTCATCAATGCCTTGTTCCGGCTGACTGACTTTGGGTTTGGCAATAAAATCCAATGCGCCTATTTGTAAAGAACGTAAGGTTTCCTTGGCATTATTCATATCAAAACTGCTGATCATAATCGCTTCAACAGCAGGATACTCCTGTTTAACCTGCTGTAATGTCGCTACGCCATCCATTTCCGGCATGACGACATCCAATAACACTAAATCAGGTTGCAGCAGGCTTATTTTTCTCAAGGCAATCTGCCCGGAGGCGGCGGTGCCCACGCATTCAGCATCACTGATCCTGGCGATGACCTCCTGCATAACCTGCCGGTATACGATACTGTCGTCAACCACAAGAACTTTTATAGGGTTACTCATTAGGACTTATCCGGGGGGTGATTAAAAGAGCAAAGATTTGTATGCGCCTGGCTATCACTTCGGGTGCTGCCGCTGATCTTTCGTTTTTTGATGGCGTCCCGAATATCGCGCTCATCAGCTTGCTGTGGAGCGAAAGCTCAGGGCTATCGAGGACATGCAGCAGTTCATGCTGATTTTTCTCATTCGTTTTAATACTGGGTTGAGCGTTACACAAGCGCTTATTGTGCCACACATCACTTCGAAGCGTCGTTTGATCTCTTCTGCCTGCTGGGGAGTTGGGCAAAGTTTATCCCACGGTCTGGAGACTGTGAAAGTATTCAATATAAAACTAATAACCACGAAGGACATGGAGAGCACGAAGTTTCAATATACTGATCCACTCTGTATTTTCTTCGTGATCTTCGTGGTGAATAATATGTTTTCACGAATACTTTCACAGCCTCTCTGGTGTGGGAACAATGGTGGAGGGCTTATTTTTTGCAAGTTACCTAATATCCCGCCACAAGGCGATCAAGTCGGGTTTCGCGTAATCCATTTCAAACGCCAGCGCATTGGCTGTGTTGCGCTTATTGCCGCGACATTCTGTATAAGCATCAAACAGTTCGTGGAGTTCAAGCCCGGCGTTGCGGCTGGTGCTGAATTGTTCAAATAAATCCAATTGCATACATTTTACGGTTAAAATGAATCAGCTTACTTGCCATTCATGAATCTCATATCGCAACAACGAGAGGGCTATCACGATGACTGACGACGAATTAAAACAACTGGTTGCCAGTTTGGCAATTGCCCAAAAAGAAACCAGTGAACAACAGAAAGAATTCAGTAAACAACAAAAGGAATTCAGTGAACAGCAAAAGGAAATCAGCCAGCAACAAAAAAAATTCACTGAAGAACAGATAGAATTCGATAAAAAATTCAATGAAGAACGGAAAAAAATGGCTAGGGAAGCCGATCAACGAAAAAAGGAATTTGATCTTCAACTCAAAGAATTGGGCAAGCAAATCGGCGGCTTGGGTAAAAAGTTTGGCAGCTTTACCGAAGGGCTTGCCTTGCCGTCGATGACCAAAATCCTGCGCGAGCGGTTTAAAATGGAAGTGATTAGCCCCAGTGTCCGAGTGAGTAAAAACGGCATCGATGCCGAGATTGATGTATTAGCGTATGCCAACAGCGCGATTAATGAAGTCTATGTTGTCGAAGTCAAAAGCCATTGTCGCGAGGAAGCGATTACCCAACTCAATAGTTTGATGGCGAACTTTAAAACGTTGTTCCCCGAACATAAGGACAAAAAACTTTATGGTATTATCGCTGCGGTGGACATCAGCGACGCTTTAAAAAAGCGGGTATTGGCGGCTGGATTTTATATGGCCCGCATACAGGATGAAACGTTTAGCCTGGATATACCCGATGAGTTTCAAGCAAAGTGTTTTTAAGGGAATTCGCTATTAAAAATAATGGCTTGACTTACCGTAATTACCGAATAAAACGTTCCAAATAATCAATAACGACAAAGAGTCTAATCGTGGCAAACATGAATCATAGCAACGCAGTAAAATTAATAGTAGCGACGATACTTTCAGGATGTGCAAGCCATCCGGTGGAGCAAGCTGCTGAAATAGCCATTCAGCCCGTCGATAAACCCGCCGCAAAATCAATCATCCAGCCCATAAACCCTTATCCTGGCACTTATGCGGTAGAACCGAATTTCCAAAACTATTTCGCCAGCACCTTAACCGGAACCTATGCGAACTCGTTTGCAGTGCGAAATTTTATCCAGCACATGGTAAGCCAGCACGGTTTTTCAGAAACCTATCTTAATGGCTTGTTTTCGCGCGCTAATCGACTGGAATCGGTGATTCGCCTGGAAAGCCCCGCCCCTTACACCGGCCCGTCAAAACCCAGCGTCGGCAGCTGGACCCGCTACCGCAATAAATTCCTGACCGAAGCGCACATCAACAATGGCGTCGCCTTTTGGCGTAATAATGCCGATGCCGTTGAACGGGCGAGCACCACCTATCATGTCGATCCTGAATACATCGTCGCGATTATCGGCGTAGAGACTTATTTCGGCAAAAACATCGGCAAAACCTGTATTTTTGATGCATTGACGACATTGGCATTCGACACCCACAGGCGCGCGAAATTTTTTACGTCGGAACTGGAAAATTTCCTGCTGATGACCCGCGAACAGGGTTATGAACCGCGCCAACCGGTAGGCTCATGGGCGGGCGCGATGGGTTTGGGACAGTTTATGCCCAGCAGCTACCGCCGCTTGGCCGTGGATTTTGACAACAATGGCCGCTGTGATATTTGGCAAGCGGATGATGCCATAGGCAGCGTGGCGCATTACTTCTCGCGTAGCGGCTGGCAGTTAAACAATCCGGTCGCAAAACCAACCCGCCCCGCCAAGGATTCCAGTGTTATTGAACTCAGCACTTACAGCGGCAGTGAATACTGGCGTGTTCATCCCAATTTCAAAGTGATCAAGAAATACAACAACAGCAACAAATATGCGATGGCCGTGCATCAATTGGCACAGGCTATCAAGCAACGCTATTACTGATGGCGCTGTAGGAGGTCGCGCGGAGCATGAGAACACCCCGGCATCATTTTGTCGCACTTTATTGTCGCTTCATTTTTCCTTAAAACAGCATTGTCAGCTTTCGGACAAGCCAGTACTCAATAATCCTTGTAAAATCAGTTAGATAAATTCTGGCATACGGGTTGCTTTAAGCAATATTAATTTTCCCAAAAGTTCTTGCGCAGTACTCTGAATATACTGTGCAAGAACTTTTGGGAAAATTAATATATACAACGCTTAGGCCAAGACTATGAAAACAACCAAAGACATTGCCGCATTACTCGACGAACCCGCTTGCGAACATAACAAAAAGGAGAAATCCGGCTGCGCCAAGCCCAAGCCGGGCGCGGCTGCCGGCGGTTGCGCGTTTGACGGCGCGCAGATCGCGTTATTGCCGATTGCCGATGTCGCGCATATCGTTCACGGCCCTATCGCCTGTGCGGGCAGCTCCTGGGATAATCGGGGCACCCGGTCCTCGGGGGCGACCTTATACCGCATCGGCATGACGACCGACTTGACGGAAGAGGACATCGTCATGGGCCGCTCAGAAAAACGCCTATTTCATGCGATCAAACAGGCGATTGAGACGTACCAGCCGCCAGCCGTATTTATTTACAACACCTGTGTTCCGGCCCTGGTCGGCGACGATATTAGCGCCGTGTGCAAGTCGGCGGAAGAGCGCTGGGGCGTCCCGGTCGTACCGATTGACAGCGCCGGCTTTTACGGCACTAAAAACCTGGGTAACCGGATCGCCGGGGATGCGATGGTCAAATACGTTATCGGTACGCGCGATCCCGATCCGGTGCCGGTCCAGCGCAAAGATATGACCGTACACGATGTCAACCTGGTCGGCGAATACAATATTGCCGGCGAATTCTGGCATGTACTGCCGTTGCTGGATGAACTGGGTCTGCGTATCTTATGCACCTTATCCGGCGATGCCCGTTTCCGCGAAGTGCAGACGATGCATAAGGCCGAAGTCAATATGATGGTTTGCTCCAAGGCGATGGTCAATGTTGCCCGCAAATTGCAGCAACAATACGGCACGCCGTGGTTTGAAGGCAGTTTTTACGGCATTACCGACACCAGCCAGGCCTTGCGCGATTTCGCCAAGGCGCTGAATGACGCAGACTTAAGCGAACGCACCGAACAGCTCATCGCCCGCGAAGAAACTCGCATCAGGGCCAAGCTGGAACCGTGGAAACAACGGCTGAACGGCAAGCGCGTACTACTGTTTACCGGCGGCGTAAAAAGCTGGTCGGTGATTTCGGCGTTGCAGGATTTAGGCATGGTCGTCGTTGCGACAGGAACGAATAAATCCACCGAAGAGGACAAGGCGCGGATTCGTGAATTGATGGGCGAGGATACCTTGATGATTAACGATGGCAGTCCAAAGGAATTGATCCGGATTGTGCATGATTATAAGGCTGATATTCTTATCGCCGGAGGCCGCAATATGTACACGGCGTTGAAAGCGAAGATCCCGTTCCTGGACATTAACCAGGAACGTGAATTCGGCTATGAAGGTTACCAGGGCATGCTGGAACTCGTACGGCAGTTGGCCCTAACGATAGAAAGCCCTGTATGGCAGGCGGTTAGGGCGCCTGCACCGTGGAAAAAAATGACTGCTGACGCTTAAGAATGTGCAGGAAATAAATACTCCCATCTGACTCAAAAAGCGTTGAAGTTTTTGCAAGAGGTCATTATTCAGCCTTTTCCCACCGTAGGGCGCGCTATGCGCCATCGGCGGCTCGGTGCTGAAAAGGCGCGCGCGCCCTACGTTTCGCGTGACAATATGGGAGTAGTATCGATGGCATTATTCCCACAATGCTTCACCCTCATCGCCGATATTGCCGTTATCGTTCTTATCCCATCGCTTGACACCCAGCTCGGTTAATTCCAAATAGCCATCGCCGACTTGTGAACCCGTCGGAGTGGCTCGCAACGTAAATGTACTACTGGTCGCGGCTTCGATAGTCAGGTTGTAAGTCGGGGTACCGCCTGAAATCGGCACCGTCGTCGAAAAAATACGCGGCACACCGGTATCTGCGGGACCGACCGCTGCACAGAGGTAACTGGGATTATTAGGATGGACTTTAGCAGGAATACAATTGAGATCCTCTTGAAGATACCACTGAGACATGGCATTGGCGAACGAAGCGAGAGCACCTTGCGCATCCGCACGGTGGCTTCTCATCACGCTACTCCGATAAGAAGGATAAGTAATAGACGCGAGAATGCCGATAATGCTAATGGCGATGAGCAATTCCATCAAGGTGAAGCCGCGTTTGTTAATCTTCATAGTCAATCATGATTTTCTTCTTTTGGTGATAAGCGTCACGGTAATGCGACGATCCAGGCTCCAATTTATGCGCCTTACGATAAAACGTCAGCGCCTCTTGCTGCCGGTGCGCCTGTTCGCAGGCTTTGGCCAGCCAATACGCCCAATACGCGCTCTCGGGATTTTCCTGCTGTTTGGCTCTGGCAAGGCGATAGGCTTGTTCGCTGTAAAATTCCATTCTGCCATAGTCGCCCGCCTGTCGATAGCTTTTTGCCAGCGAAACATTGGCTTGAATATCGTTAGGGTCTTGTTGATAACGCGTTAAGCCTTCGTCGATAGCCGCCTGAATAAATTGCTGCGCTTTTTCGTGCTCACCCAACACGTCAAAATTATCGGCGATTTTACGCAAAATAACCGTATTATGCGGCTTTAATTGATTGTACAGCTGCAGCGTTTCGACAACGCCATAGGTATAATCATGGTCTTCGTAGCGATCGACAAATTTATCATAGCCATTCGCCAAGCGGTGTTCTATCATCTCTCTCTGTGCGGAATTACCCAGCAGGCTTTGGGTAGTTATAATAACCACTGCGGCCACGACTAAAAAAACACCCAAGCGGGGGGCGATGGCCGCTATCTTCGTTGTACCATCCGCCGGCGGCAGGTAATAATACAGCGCGGTGTACGTCATCGCTATCGCGACCAAGAGTTCGGCTATTTCCGCTTCATTAAACGCAAACGGCTCAATTTCCAGTATCGCCGCCGCCAAAAAATCCGGGATTAACGCCGTGGGTGGTATCGGCAGCCCCCATTTGGCTAGTTTTAATGCCGGGTTGAAGTCGGTCTTTAATGCCAGCGGAAAGACAATGCCGTAAGCCACCAAGCCGCAGGCAATTAAATAAGTCAGTAGTGTCTTTGTCCAGACATCCACCGGCCCGGTCAGCAAATTATGAATATTGGCTTCGTCCTGATAGCTTTCCCGGTGGAAAAAATCCGGCGTTCCAAAGCCTAGCAAACGTTGCCCCCAGGAAATTTCCTCCATGAATACATAAAAACTCGCCGCCGCTAGCATCGTAAAAAACCAGCGATAAGGGCTGTGTTTCCGGCATGCATTCAGCGTCGAAAAAATAAATGTCGCAACGAAAAAATACGTCTGCGCCCATTCACCGTATAAATCCTCATAGGTTCCGTAAATATACAGCTTGGGATAATAAAAAGCAGCGACGGCATAAAAGGCAAGGATGCCGAACGTGATCGATACTAAAAAAAGCGCTGTTGCGTAGGAGGCATTGTCTTTCATCACTAATCTTACAATAGAGAACGTTTTCAGGCCGATATTCGTAATGCCGCCAAACTACTTTCAAACTTGCCGGGGAATCATGAAACACTATGGGCACGCAGTCCCATAACTTTCGCCTACCAAGGATGCGGGCGTAGCGACACTGATTCGGCCTGTATCGGCGATGATGACTCGACGAAAATCAGTATCGCCTGCCGGGGAACAGGTATCAAAATGTCCATTAGCGGTAATGCGCCCATCAGGGCGATAAACGGCTCGATTAGTAAAAACCCCAGAGGGCCTTATAGAAAAACCGCTGCTGATGGCCTCATAACGCTGAATCTCCGGCTCATTATTGACATCGAAGGCCTTGTCTGCATTAAGATCGACAAAAATATTCCAACCGTCCTGCCAATTAGCGCCTGTTCTAGCCATAACCACCAGATTATTGCGTTTAATCGCCTCGCTACGCGCCAGGCTTAACGCCCCAACAAAGGCGTTAGTCTGCGATGTCAAACGATTGCTGACGATCATGGTCCGCAGGTTCGGTATTCCCATTGCCAAAATGATAGCCAT
>SCST01000017.1 GCA_004299465.1 Methylovulum sp.
GTTTCGTGCTGGCAAACCGCGATACCGACGTGTTATTGTGGTTTCGTTTTGGTGGATTACTAAGCTCGAACCCTGCCAGTTGTCCTGAGCAGTGGCCAATAATCAAATCGGGAGTCAGTATGTCAGATAACGTAGAAAGCATAGTGTTAGAACATTTGCGGCATATTCGCAGTAGAGTTGATCAAATAGCCGATGATATGTCCGACCTTAAGCATCGTATGTCCAGTCTTGAATTAGCAACGGTGTCTGTTAAGCATGAAGTGGCTTATGGCGATGAGACCGATGCGCGGCAACAAGTGATTATCGACAAAATTATTGACCGTATTCAGCGCATAGAAAGAAGGCTTGAATTGAACGGATAGATGCGAAGGGTGGGCTACGCTGTTTTGCCCACCCTGCTTGGCTTTTTCAATCGCTTGTATCCAGCGCGCCGGCAGGAAACTGCATCGTCATGCAATGCAGGCTGCCATATTGATGCACCAGCGGCCGGCAAGGCGTCGCGATGATATTATGCTCAGGGAAACAAGCGGCCAGCCGTTGCAGCGCGATGTCGTCGTTAGGGTCGCCGTAGACCGGAACCATAACGGCATCATTGATAATCAGGAAATTGGCGTAATTGGCCGGTAAACGCAAGCCTTCTTCGTCAAATATCGGTTTCGGCATCGGCAGCGGGATTAATTGATAAGATTCGTCTGAGCTGGTACGGAAGGATTGCAATTGCGTTTCCATGTTTTTCAGGCCGGCGTAATGGGGGTCTCGAGCATCGTCGCAACTGGTGTAGGCAATCGTGTCGGCCGAACAAAATCGCGCCAGGGTGTCGATATGGGCGTCGGTATCATCGCCCGACAGGTTATCCTGGTCCAACCATAAAATCCGCATTGCACCGAGGTGCTGTTGCAGTTGCAGCGCTATTTCGTGTTGCGTCAAGCCCTTGTTCCGGTTTGGATTCAGCAGGCATTGCCGGGTTGTCATGATGGTATCGATGCCGTCGCTTTCCACGCTGCCGCCTTCCAGGATAAAGTCAATATCCGTGTACGGAGCGCCCTGGAAAGGTTTTGAGTTTAGCAACTGGTGGTTTAACGCATTGTCGTTCTGGTGCGGGTATTTTTCACCCCAGCCGTTGAAAATGAAGTTGCACAAGTGTGTTTGCCCATCCTTTTCCACCGTTAAAAATACCGTATCGCGCACCCAGATGTCATTGACTTCGGCGTGGATGAAAAAGATGTGGTCGTTATCGCCGAGCAGGGCCTGGATATGCTGCTGATGATCGCCATCCTTGCAGACGATGAGCAGGCGTTCGTGGTCTGCTATGGTTTCGGCAATAAAACGGTAGGATTGCTCCACCGCTTCGAGCCGGTTACTGAAATCGCCGCTATGATGCGGCCAGGCGATTAAGACGGCGGATTGTTTTTCCCATTCGGCTGGAAAACGGATCATTGGTTTTGGTTTCCTGTGGTTGTGTTGCCAGGCTGTGTGCCTGAATCTGAGTGGAGTAGCATTTCCCTGGCGTGGGCCAGCGTGTTGGCGGTGATATTGACGCCGCCGAGCATGCGCGCGGTTTCTGCAACGCGTTCTTCATCGCTCAGTAACCTAACGCTGGACGACGTGATGTCGGTTTTATGGTTTTTTTCGACATAAAGATGGTGGTGGGCCTGGGCTGCGACTTGCGGTAAATGCGTGACGCACATGACTTGCCGCTTATCGCTCAAGCGGCGCAGTTTTTGCCCGACGATTTCGGCGATGCCGCCGCCGATACCCGAGTCCACTTCATCGAAAATCATCGTCGGCGTGCTTTTGTCGCTGCTGGTCGTCACCTGGATAGCGAGGCTGATACGCGATAATTCGCCGCCGGAGGCCACTTTAACCAAGGGTTTGGGCGGCAGTCCGGGATTCGCGCTGACCAGGAAATCGATCGTATCGCTGCCGTTGAGCTTGGGGCTGTCGGCATCCAGGCTGTTGATAAGCACGAGGAATTCACCTTGCGGCATGCCCAGCTCTTTAATCATTGCGGAAATTTGCTTTTGCAGTATCGTGGCGGCACTACGGCGACGTTCCGACAATTGTGCGGCAAGTTGGTGGTATTGGCCGGATAGTGTGACGACGCTGCCTTGGAGTTCGCCGATGCGTTCAGTGCTGTGCGTCAGGTTGTCGAGTTCGTGTTCCAGTTTGACCAGTTGTCCGGGCAATTCATCAGGGCTGATGTGGTGTTTGCGGCTGAGGCTGTGAATAATGCCCAGCTGGCTTTCCAGGGCTTCCATTCGCAAGGGGTCGGCTTCCTGCGTCTCCAGGAAGCGGCGCAACTGCTGCGCGGCTTCTTCGGTTTGTATTTGCGCTTCGGTCAACAGCGCGCAAATGCCGTTGAGTTCGGGCGCGAAACGGGCCGTCTGCGCCAGCTCGCTGAGGCTATGGTTAAGTACGGAATTAACCGACTGCGGGTCTTCATAAAGCTGGTCCACCAAGGCTTGGCCGGTCGCGAGAATCTGCCCCAGGTTAGCGAGCTTGCTGTGTTCGTCGGATAGCGCCGCGTAGCTGAAATCAGCGAGTTCCAGTTGTTGTAATTCGTCAATCTGGTAGCGCAGCAATTCTTCCCGCGCGCTTTGATCCGTGCCGGCTTTAATCAGTGCTTCCAGTTCTTTATGGGTTTTATGCCATTGCCGGTAGCAGTCGTTGACCTTGTCCAGCACCGCCTGGTTTTTGGCGAAGGTATCCAGCAAGCGGCGTTGTTCGTCGGCATTCAGCAAGGTTAAATGGGCGTGCTGTCCGTGGATTTCAACCAGTTGCTCGCTGAGTTGCTGCAAGGATTGCAACGTGACGGGGCGATTGTTGATATAGGCTTTGGAACGTCCATCCTGGTTGACGACGCGCCTGACCAGGCAGCTTTGCCCGTTATCGAGTTCATGCTCTTTGAGCCAGTGCGCCGCCTTCGGGGCATCCGATAAATCAAATTCCAGGTTGATTTCGGCGCGCTTGCTGCCGGGGCGGACGAAGCCCGCATCGGCGCGGTCGCCCAAGGCAAGCCCTAGCGCGGTTAATAAAATGGATTTACCTGCACCCGTTTCGCCGGTAAGTACCGACATCCCTTTGGCAAGGTCCAGATCCAGTGATTTGACGACGGCAAGATCGATAATATTAAGATTCACTAACATGAGGGGGTGTGGGGTAACCACTGCTCCAGTTTAATTTATTCCTGAGGATGTGGAAGAAATCATGCCCTTCCGGATGCAGGATTCTAATCGGTTTAGGTTCCTTTTTTATTAAAATCTTGTCGCTGATTAAAACTTCCGGAATTTCGATATGATCGCAGGTTACCAAGGCATTGATTTGCTTGGTCTGGCAAAAACTGATTTCAATTTCGGCCGAGTCGGCGATGACTATCGGCCGGTTTGATAAGGTATGCGGGTTCAGCGGCACCAGGACCAGCGCATCTAATGACGGATGCAAGATCGGCCCGCCGGCGGACAGCGAATAAGCCGTCGAACCGGTCGGCGTGGAAATAATCAGGCCGTCGGAGCGTTGCGAATTTAAAAAAACATTGTCTATTTTGGTAATGATCTCGATCATGCTCGGCGTTACCCAACGATGGATCACCACTTCATTGACCGCCGTTTCTTCGTGTATGACCTGGTTTTCACGGATGATTTTGGCGCGCAATAAATAGCGCTTTTCTTCAGAGTAATAGCCTTGCAGTATGCGCTGCAATTTGTCGGGCAGTTCGTTAGGCGATATATCGACCAGGAAGCCGAGCCGGCCCAGG
>SCST01000187.1 GCA_004299465.1 Methylovulum sp.
ATGGCACCGGCATTCAACTGTTCTTTATAACGACGGTCCATCGCGACATCGTCAGGATGCGTCAGCTCGATAAAGGCCATACCCTGCATTTCCTCGCGCGTATAACCCAAAATATCGCAATACTTTTGATTAATGCGGATGCAACGGCTGCTTGCCGTTTCAACCTGCGCAACGCCGACGGCGGCCTGTTCAAAGACGACGCGGAAACGTGCTTCACTCTCCTTCAATGACTCTTCGGCCATCTTGCGGGCCGTAATATTTTCATGCGCAATCACCACACCGCGCCGCGCACCTTGCAACGGCGATACATGCATCACGAACCAGCGGCGTTCGACAGGCCCATGACACGGATATTCAAGGCTGAACGTATGCATCGTACCGGCCAATACCGCTAATATGCCGGCCGCGGCTTCTTCTCCAAAAATAGTGTGCGGCGCGCTTTCACACACACGGATATAGTTGATGCCGCGCGAATCCAGGCTGCCGGCAGGCGCGCCGTTGTCCTCGGCAAACTGCCGCCATGCCTTGTTGACGGCGACGATAACGCCATCCGAATCCAGTACGGCAATATGCTGGACCAAGGAATCCAGCACGCTGACATTAAACGCTTCACTTTCGCATAACGCGGCTTCCATTTGCTTGCGCGCAGCCTCCTGGACAAAATTATTCAGCGCATAATCAATATCCATTGTCATTTCCAGCAACAGCGTACGCTCGGCGTCATCGAAGGCATTAAGCACATCGGAGTACATCGTGAATGCGCCGATGACGGCACCGTTCTGGTGCAGCGGCAGCGAGGCGGATGCCGCCCAACCGTAGCGCCTGCCTTGTTCATGCCACGGCCCGGTACTCGGGTCATGCATGAAATCCTGGCACCAATACGGTTGGTCCTCGCGCAGGGCAATACCGGTCGGGCCTTGCCCGAACGGGCTGTCGGCATCTGTCGAGATACGGATATCATCTAAATAATCAACGCCGTCGCCGAAACTTGCAGCACACTGTAGCCAATGACTATCCGGGTCTACCAGGCCGATCCACGCCATTTTCATGCCGCCGAACTGCACGGCGTCGCGGCAGATTTGCGGGAATAACTCCGTTTCAGTCGCACAACGCACAATCGCCTGGTTACATTGGCTCAATGCCGCATAAAGATTGGTCATGCGCCGGATTTTTGCTTCAATGTTCTTGCGCTCGGTAATATCGGTAATAAAACCGTGCCAGAGCACCGAGCCGTCCGCCTCGCGTTGCGGCAAGGCATTGCCGAACAACCAGCGCACCGTGCCGTCATCGAATTTTACCCGGTATTCATAACGCCACGGCGTGAGGCCCCGTGCCGAGGCGTCGATGGAGGCAACGATGCCGTCATAATCATCCGGGTGAAGAATCGCGAATACCGAAGCGGCATCATCGCGGACAGCCTCAGGGCTAACCCGGTAGATGTCACGTATCGCCTCACTGGCGAATGGGAAACAGGAACTGCCGTCGGGACGCAAACAAAACTGGTAGACAACGCCGGGCAGTCGGCTGACGATTTTCCGGAAGAATTGCTGGCTTTCCTGGCGCTCTTCTTCCATGCGCTTGCGCCCGCTAATATCATGCACGACGGCAATATGGTAATCGGGATCGCCGCCCGGCTCCCACATCGGTGAAACCGTCAGTTCCACCCATACCGATTGCCCGTTCTTATGGATATAGCGTTTTTCGATGCTGAATTCGCGCAACGCTCCCGTCTTGAGCGCGTCTATATGGCTTAAATTGATGGGCAGGTCGGCAGGGTCGGTAATGGCCTGGCAGGTCATCGTCATCATTTCGGCCGGGCTGTAGCCGACCATCTGGCAGTATTTCCGGTTAACGCGCACGAACTCGCCCGTCAGCGTATTGACTTGCGCGACGCCGACTGCGGCCTGGTTAAACAAGGCCCGGAAACGCGCCTCACTTTCCGCCAGCGCCGCCGCGCTATGTGCTTCCTGCGCAAATCGATAGGTACACTGCTGCTGATACCAGAATTGCAGCAGCAATACACTGAGCACGACGATGACAAAAAAGGCGCCGACGCTAAGCCAGAGCATTCGTTCGGGCAATGAAGCAATCCGCACCAAGGCAAAGCCTAAGAGCGGTACCAGCAGCGCCAATAAGATAAACAACACGATCAATCGCGCCGTTTTAGGCGGCGTAATGTCGCCGTATCGCGTCATTCCACCGTTATTGAATGAACCCCGCCATCCTTTAAGCGTCCAGTACAATAAATAACTGGTAACGCCGACAAAAACCAGGCCCTTGACTATCTCGATACGATGCTGGAACAGCGGGTCGCCATGCATAAAGGACAATAAATAGCCGGATGCCATTATCCATAACGCCGCAAAAACGGCATAAAGCAAGGCGATTTTGGCCGGCGTCAGCCGTTTGGAAAAGTTTGTTTGTTTTTTAGACACGTTTTACATTCGCTACCGGCAGGCACAGCTGCGCGCCATCCTTTTTAAAATACTGCCCACCGGGCTAATGGATTGTCTTATTCAACCCGTTGCACATCAAAGACCGTCCCGCGCACGGCGGTAATTTTCACTTTGGCGTTAATATCGCAATCTTCGCCATGCACTTTCCAGATGGAATCATCCACTTTAATTTTGCCCTGCCCGTTTTCTATCGCTTCGTACAGGTCAAAAACGCGGCCGACATATTGAGCACCGCGTTTGTTCAACAACGGGTGGTCCGATTTTATAATTTTTTTACCGACAAAAAACTTCCACGCGATAATCGCGGCAATCGACAGCACGGAAAACAACAATACCTGTGTTTCCGCACCGGTTGACGGCGCGGCCCAGACGAATAAGCCGGTTACCAGTCCTGCCGCCGCCATCCATAAAAAGAAAAAACCGGATACCAGCATTTCTATCACTAAAAATACCAGCGCCAATACCCACCAGTACCAAAAAATAAAGGCCCATTCAGTCATTTTTTAGCCCTTCTTATTGATGACTTCTTTTGCCAGTTCGGTGATGCCGCCTAGTGCGCCGATAACGCTGGACGCTTCCAACGGCATAAAAACCAGCTTGCTGTTATCAGCCGACGCAATGCCTTTTAATGCGTCTATGTATTTTTGCGCGACAAAATAATTAATGGCCTGTATATCGCCTTTACCGATGGCTTCAGAGACCATTAACGTCGCCCTGGCTTCCGCCTGGGCCAAACGTTCACGCGCATCGGCGTCCCGGTAAGCGGCTTCCTTGCGGCCCTCTGCGTCGAGAATGATCGCCTGTTGCG
>SCST01000188.1 GCA_004299465.1 Methylovulum sp.
GTCACCGGACGGTAGCAGCAGTTCGATAGGCGTCACCCTCATCGGCACCGCAAATAATGATACCCTGCAAGGCAGCGTGGTAAACGATGCCCTGTATGGTTTGGCAGGCAATGATGCGCTTTACGGCGAAGGCGGCGATGATCTGCTTGATGGCGGTGACGGCTCTGATGGACTCTACGGCGGCGGTGGCAATGACACGTTAATTTCGGGCACAGACGCTTCAGAGGGATATTTGAGCGGCGATCAAGGCAATGACAGCCTGATCGGTTCTGCCGGGGTTGATTATCTCTACGGCGGCACCGGCAATGACACTTTTGTGGGCGGTGCCGGTAACGATGTTATCGATGACGATGAAGGCAGTAATCTGATTGATGCCGGCGAAGGAGATGACACAATCCGGGTAACTTCTCAAAACGCCGCCGATAGCAGCACCCTCACCGGCGGCATGGGGAGCGACACTTATATTCTTGGTGTCCGCAGTAAGGCGGGACAACGGATGATTACCGACTTCGCGCCCGGTGTCGGCGGCGATATTTTTGACGTCAGCGGGCTGCTGGCCGACAACAGCGGCAATCCCTTCGGCGCTCCGGGTTATTTGCGTTTATTGACAGATGGCGCCGATACTCTGTTGCAATGGGATAGCGACGGCGCTTCCGGCAGCGTCTATGGCTGGCTAACCCTGGCGCGTTTGCAGAATGTCGCGGCGACAGCCCTGACTGCCGAAAACTTTATGCCCCAGGTGACTCCCAACGGTGTGGTTATTAATAATGTCCCTACCGCGACTCATCTTAACCAAACCATCGCTTACACAGAAGACACCACGGCGGCAATCACCGATATCGTGATTACCGACCCCGATCTGAATGATACTTTCACGGCAACAGTGAGCCTGGCGGGAGGCGGTTCGTTGACTGCCGATTCCGGCAATGGTGAAGCCTATAACGCCGCGACCGGGGTATGGATCATGACAGGTACGCAGTCGACGGTTAACGCGGCGCTTGCGGCGATGTCGTTTGTGCCTGCCGCTAACGGTTTTGCCGATACCCGTGCGTCGGTATCCATTTCAGATGGTGTCGCGCCGGCGATTACCGGAACATTGACTTTTAACGGCACGGCGGTTAATGACGCACCTACCGGTACGGCCAGCGCAATATTAGCCACTGGCACAGAAGATATCGCTTATAAAGTCAGTGTTGCTAATTTACTAAAGGGTTTCAGCGATGTTGATGGCAATCGCCTGAGGGTAAGCGATTTAACGGCGAATCACGGTACCGTTGTTCACAATGCGGACAGGACGTTCAGCATTACCCCGGAGGCAAACTACAACGGAGTAATGGAATTAACTTATAACGTCAATGATGGCAAGAATGGCAGCATTGACGCCACGCAAACGTTTGAACTGAAGCCGGTAAGAGATGACCTTAATCTTGTTGGTACGCGTGGCGATAATACCTTACGCGGTGACCAGGTTGATGACGGCAGTTATGATCGCTTATCTGGTTTGGCGGGCAACGATACCTTGATCGGAAGAGGTGGCGATGATATTTTGCTGGGCGGTACAGGAGCAGATCTGCTTATCGGTGGCAAAGGCAAGGATAGTTATGCCTTATCCGAAAGCACGACCGCCACGGATACCGTGAAAATAATGAATGGCGATAGCCCGGTAACCGGCTTTGATAGCATCAACGGCTTCAAATTGACTATAGGCGGTTCCAACAGCGATAGCGATAAACTCGATCTAGTAAGCACATCCATTGCTGCGAATGCCGACGCCGTTGACGGTACGGATGTAGCCAATATTCGCAGCCATCATATTGTCAATGGACTGATTAGTTTTGATGATGTCAATAATTATGCCGAACCGCTTGATATTCATGCTAAAAACTTTTCCGAAGTGATCCACTACTTACAAGACAATATTGCGGCGGGGGATACTGTGGTGTTCAATCATGTCAACGGTAATGCTTACGTTTTTCAAGGTGCCGCCGGCGATACGCTGGTGCAGTTGACAGGCGTTAATGCCAGTGGCGGACTCAGTATCACTGGCCTGGCAGCAGATGCTGTGTGGGTGGTTTAATACCTGATAATGGGTGCAATCAGGCCGCTCCGGATATTAAGAAGCGAGGGGATATTGTTCATCTTCAATCCTAATGGCAATCGGGCCTTGCAGGGTCAACGTTACGGGAATTATATGGCGCTGTCGGCTAGCCACTACTTAACCACGTTCTTTACGCCAATAATGACATCGACACGGCAGCCGATTTTTCTATTGTCTTGTCTGGTGTAACCACGCTTGGCAAAACAGCTTTTGTGCTGTAAGGCTGTTTTTCGATCTTGGCCTCTTCGGGACTCGCGCCGTTCACCACGAACAATTCGGGGTGGCGTACGATCTTCTCGGGCAAGCCGTTCAGCACATTGATGAATAGTGTAAAATCGATTCTGTAAGTGAGCTTTTGCTCGAAATATCAGCCAGCTACGAATAGGATGTGATCGAATTATATAAAAACACATGAATGATATTAACTATCAGGGTTGGGCGGGTATTTGCAACAGCTCAATCGGGATTCGCATGTCCGGGCGTATTGTGAACTGAGTGGCCCACCGCCTAAAGCGGCAGCATATTTCCAGGCCGGAGTCTACAGATATTCGATCCAGGCAGGCAAGGAGAAAAAATGACCACACCAGAATACGATTTGGCCGTAGTCGGTGGCGGCGTTGCGGGATTGTATTGCGCAATGCACGCCGCAAGCGACAGGCGTGTCGCCCTGTTCGAAGGCAGCCATCGCTTCGGGGGCAAACTGGAGACCGTTTCCATGCAGGGCTTCGATGCCGAATATGGGGCAATGCGTTTCGATCCCATCCGGCAGTTCCGCATGGGCGAACTCATCGATGAACTGGGTATCGAAACCTTGTCTTTCCCGGAATATTCGAGTCCTCCGGCCCAGCAATGCCGCTTGAATTACCATCTTGATGCGGACGAGCAGAATCTCACTACTCTGGAGCTTTACAAGTTCGCGATACAACGGGTGCTGGACGTGTCCGAAGCGCAGATGCTGGCCCTGAGCGAGAAGCAGCTCGAATCGATTCGGCGGGAACGTGTATTTTTCGGCCGGCCCTTATGGGAGCAAGGTTTGTGGAACGCGCTCGGCAGGGTTATCAGCCATAATGCCCTGCGCTACATCGTCATGGAAGGCAGCTTTTTTCATTTCATCCATGAGAATCCGGGCGCTGCAGCCTGGATGATTACTTGGGTCAAGATGCTGCAAATGAGCCCAAATCTCAGGACTATCCGGCACGGCATGCAGTCGTTAACCGGGACCATGTTGGAACGCCTGCAGCAGCGCGATGCTGACATTCACCGGGCGCATGTGCTTACTGCGCTGGAGCGGTACGACCGGGAACGGGTGCGGCTGCATTTCTCCGAAGGACAAACCTGCATTGCAAAACACGTCGTTTTGGCCTTGCCCGAACATTGCCTAAGCCGCGTCGGCGGACTTCCGCCGGGAGTTCGGGCGATGTTCGGATCGGTGCTGGACATCCCTTTACTCAAATGTTTTTTCGTGGTCGAAGACCCGTGGTGGGACGAGGACATTCCTCATTTGGACATGCCGAACCTGCCGGCCCGTGAAATACACTATCAAAAGCGCGATGGCAAGGGACTGGTCATGGTCTACGCCGACCGGCCGTACCTGGGTTTCTGGAGCCAGTACCTGCGCAAGGGTTATGAGACGCGGGCGGAGATCGATGGCGATCAAGGCTTGCCGCAGGCCTTTTCCCGTTTCATCGGCATCGATCCTGAACGTATCGTGAGCTATGGGGTCCGGCATTGGGGAGTCGAACCCTACGGTGCCGCCTGTCATCTATGGAAGCCGGGGATCAAGTCCTGGGCGGTGCAGGAAAAGATGGCGGCATTTGCGCTGGAGCGCAATGGTCCCGCAAACGTGCATATTTGCGGTGAAGCTTTTTCGGATTATCAGGGTTTTATCGAGGGTGCGTTGCGTACGGCGCACGAAGTGATGCGGAGAATGGCAAGCACATAAATTAGGATACAAAAGCGTTAAACCGTGTGCAGCCTCGTTGAGGCTTCCAACTTTGGGCGAATAGGCGCGATCTGCAACAACGTTTTTCTATTTCAAGTTGGAAGCCTTGGGTATCATTGATAACAGCCGTTTGCTGTGCTGTTCATCGCCGATAGAGGGGAGCTGGCTTATTTTTCC
>SCST01000018.1 GCA_004299465.1 Methylovulum sp.
CCACTGTCAGGTAAGGGTTGCCAGTATATACTTTAAGCGAGCAAGTTTTCGGTTTTTTAAACTCTATAGAACCCAACTTATCTGGGTGTCCAGAGTGCCCGCCGTTGGCAGCGGCCTGTTTGTTGACGACCCGGTCCGTTACGCCATGACTGCCGGATCAGGACGTCGTTGTGTTTTTGTTGTTATTATCGGCGCGTTTTTTAACGCTTACGGTGTAATCTTTCAAGATAAGCCGCCACGCCTGTTCGGCCGTCTCTGCATATTGTATTAATTCACGCTCACAGCGGCTGATAACGCCCTCGTCAACCAGCGCATCGAAGTTAATGATACTGTCCCAATATTGCTGCCCAACAAGGACGACGGGAATGCGCCTGACTTTTTGGGTTTGAATCAGCGTCAGCGCTTCAAAGAGTTCATCCAGCGTGCCGTAACCGCCGGGGAATGCGACCAAGGCGATCGCGCGCATCAAGAAATGCATTTTGCGTATTGCGAAGTAGTGAAACTGAAAGCACAGCTCCGGCGTGATATAAAGATTGGGCTTCTGCTCGCCGGGCAGGACGATATTCAGGCCCATGCTTTTGCCGCCGACATCGGCCGCGCCGCGGTTGGCGGCTTCCATAATGCCGGGGCCGCCGCCGGTTACGACAACTAATGATTGCTGAACTTTTTTAGCTTCCAGGGTGATGAGTGCGCCGAGTTTGCGCGCTTCATCGTAATACCGGCTTTTTGCCAGCATGTGCCGCGCGGCGGCGAGATTATTTTCCAGCGTGGGATCGTTCGGATGCGCATTGAGCGCCTGTTCTGCAGCCTGTAGTGTTTTTTGCGCCGTCTCAGGGTCTGCAAAGCGTGCGCTGCCGAATATGACGACGGTCGACTTGATATTGTGCTCCAGTTGGGTTAATTCCGGCTTGAGCAATTCGAGCTGCAAGCGCACCGGACGCAATTCATCGCGCATAATAAAATCAAGATCGTCATAAGCCAGCCGATAAGACGGCGAATGGCTTTGCGGCGTACCGTAATCATAAAAAGCATTGGTAGCATCCTGCTTGGCATTGGTAAAGGGACTTTCGCAGGGTATTAATGTTTTTATTGCCATCGGCGTTCCTCGTTGAGTAGTGTAAAATAACGCTTTTTCTGCGGCATCGGTTAAATGATGCGGGCTGTTTGGTTGTCGTCAATCAAGCCCTGTAAACGGCTTGTTGCTGTAGCGGCAAGGCTAAATTGATTATTTATATAGGCGTGTATGATGCAGTTCGGT
Organism: Methylovulum sp.; assembly: GCA_004299465.1. GTDB lineage: Bacteria > Pseudomonadota > Gammaproteobacteria > Methylococcales > Methylomonadaceae > Methylovulum. Next base: position 1,259 of record SCST01000018.1, read on the forward strand.
ATATCAGTAATGGGTAATAATGGGATGTGGCTGTTTAATGCTAGCGCATTATTTTTTTCGAAAACAGGCAATATCAGGGAATGGCTAAACCGCGATATGCCCCGTTGGTTACTCTGCTTTTGCCTGACCTTGCCCGCCCAGGCATTGCAGGCGGAAGAAGCAGACTATGAAGCCCCGTCCGTAGCTAAGGAGATCGGCGCTATTATCGCTGCAAAACAGCATCCCTACCTGATCCCGTCAAATTTCGCCAATCGTTCGGATGATCTTGAAGCTTTGTATAAAATGGCCGATTACCGCCTGCTATGGCTAGGTAACGAGCATGCTGAAAAAAATATGACCGATATGCTCGAGTTGTTGGAAAACGCAGCGGTCAGCGGCTTGAATAAAGACGATTACGATACCGGGGTTTTACAGCGCAAACGGCAGGCCGCATTGACTTTCAGTCCGGACGCCTATAAGGATTTAGCCGCTTATGATACGGCAATCAGTTTGTCATTATTGCGCTTTTTACATGATTTACATTATGGACGCGTTAATCCGCAGGGCATCGATTTTAATCTCAAGCTCAGGGAAAAAAAGCTGATTGATTTACCGTCACTGGTCAAAGCGCATCTGGATCAACAGACGCTTCAGTCTTTGCCGGCTGAGGTGGAACCCAAATTACAGCAATATCAAAAACTGAAATCGGCATTGGCGGATTACCGCGAGCTTGCCGGAAAGGCTGCGCCTTTTAAACTGGCTTTCGAACAAACGATACGCCCTGGAGACGCGCTGCCCCAGCTTGAAGAGCTGAGCCGGATGCTAATTACTGTCGGGGATTTGTCTGAAGAAAAAAACGGTACCGAGAAATCGGCCTGCTATACCGACAAAATCGCTGCCGGGATCAAAAAATTTCAGCATCGGCACGGTTTGGCGGCCGATGGCGTGATAGGCAAAGCGACTGCGGTGGAGCTTAATATCCCGCTACGGCAAAGAGTCGCGCAAATTGAATTGGCGATGGAGCGCTTGCGCTGGTTGCCTGAGTTGAGTTCCGGTCCGTCCATTATTGTTAATATTCCCGCTTTCCAGCTTTGGGCGTTTGAAAATATCAACGATCCGGGTTCAGGCATGACGAATATGCGCGTTGTGGTCGGTAAGGCGCTGAAAAACCAAACGCCCGTGCTGATGGCGACGATGAGTTTTATTGATTTCTCGCCGTACTGGAACGTGCCTTATAACATTGTAAAAGAAGAAATAATTCCTAAATTAAGCCAAAATCCGGGTTATTTGGGTAAAGAAAACATGGAATTGGTTTCCGGCACCGGTGTCACTGCGTATTCTGAAGCATCGATCGCCCAGCTTAAACAGGGCTCGCTAAGGGTCAGGCAACGCCCCGGCAAGAAGAATGCCTTGGGCAAGGTGAAATTCCTTTTTCCTAACAAGGCTGACGTTTACCTGCACGATACTCCGGCCAATGCGTTATTCAGCCGGTCGCGGCGGGATTTCAGCCACGGTTGTGTGCGGGTTTCAAATCCTGAGGGTCTGGCTGAATTTGCGCTTAGAGACCAGAAGGGATGGGATAAGAACACCATACAGCAGGCGATGCTTTCACCCAAAATGCAGCGTGTTATATTAAAAAAACCGATACCCGTGTTGTTTTTTTATATTACCGCGTTTTTTGACCAGCAAAACGACTTGATTTTTTATCCTGATATTTATGGACATGACACGGTGTTGCAGGAAGCGCTGAAAAAGCCTGAGGATTTATCGGATCAGGTGCTGTTTGTCAGCACCCCGGCATCATCAGAGTCCGTTGACGCGATAAAAACAGTGGAAGCGGTAAGATAAGGTTATAGATATTGTTTTTTGCGAGTTACCTTAAGGAACGAGCATGAAATAAATTGAATAACTGCTTGCAGCAGGAGTGCAAGCTTCGCCTAAAGCGCCTACTTTTGGTGCTTGCGCATACAGGCGAAGCCTGCACTCCTGCTATTGGCAACTTGCTTAAGTTATTTCATGCCCATTCCTTACCAGGTCCTGTATTCACCGGTGTCGAGATGAACGAAATTGGCGGACGGATAATAGCCGACACCGCCTCGCCGCATCGCAAGCGCCGCATTTCTAATGTTTTTTGTCGCAAGACCTTCGACGCGTATATCTATTGCGCGGCCTTCCATATGCAAACTGTGCTTGGCGACGCCGGAGCTTTGGTTGCGTAAATGCGCATTGGTAAATGGCGAGCGATAGCCAGAGATGACATGAAAAGGCTTGCTGACATCAAGCTGTTGTTTCAGCTCATGCAGCTGGTCGAGCAATAAGGGGTCGACGGGATGAATGGCGCCGGTATGGTAGTCGCGAAACAGGTAATTGATTTCCTGCAGCGCATCTTCAATATACCTGCCCTGCTCAAAATAAGTCAGGTTCAGCTTGTCGCCGGTATTGATGTTATGTAAGGCAATGGCTTTGTGGACAAGATTGCTGCGGTGGCTGTGTGTCGTAACAGTCTGCTGGTGCGGGTCGTTGGTATGGTGGCTGCGTTGCGCTACGGTGGCCTTGTGCGGATGGCCGGTATGCTTGCCGTGCGTCCCGGCGGCTTGGTGGGGATGATGGCCGGCATGGGTCTTGTGCGGCGCGTTTTTTTTATGATGTGCGTTGCTGTAGTAAACATGCCGGACAGTGGCTGACGCAATACCGGAACCGCTTATTGCGAGCAGCGAACCGCCTATCATCTGCTTCAGGAACCGGCGTCTTGATGAGGTGATGCGGCTTTCATCATTGGATGATGTGACTAACGAATGTTCATGCATATTTGAATCCAAAAGTTTTTGTTAATTTTGCACCACCTATTCTTAACAAAATCTTAAATGCTATGAATTGCCTGTAGGCCAAATCTTCAAATACAGTAGGGCGCGGAGAAGTGTGATATTAATTGTTTCATAAGTGCTTGCACTAGAAATGGCCAGTCTTTGTTAAATTAAGTTCGGCAAGCACTTAATGAAACACACATAACTTATTGTTGAATGGGTATTACAATCCCAAAAGTTCTTGTGCAGTACTGTGAATATACTGTGCAAGAACTTTTGGGAAAATTAATAATGTAACATTCGCGCCCCGATTGTCGTTTTCAGCTTGATATTCCCGAAGTTGGCACCAAATTTATCGAAGCAGGTAAATTTTATAGCGCCGTTGTCAGGCAAATTTTTCCAACTAAAAGGAAAAGCCGTGTCGTCTATGGCATAATAAAGGGCTTTTTATTTAACGATCAATAACCGAGGACAATCATGAGTTTCTTTATCTCCGACGCGCTAGCCGCCGCAGCGCCTGCAGCCCAACAACCCGGCATTGAAGGGATGTTGTTTCCATTGGGCATCCTGGTGTTTTTTTACTTTTTATTTCTGCGTCCGCAATCAAAACGCGCAAAGGAAAAGAAAGAAATGATTGCCGCGATGACTAAAGGCGCCGAAGTGGTGACTTCCGGGGGGATTCTGGGCAAGGTTGTCGATATGGATGATAACTTTTTAAAGATTGAAATCTGTGACAATACTTTCATCCAGGTGCAGCGCCAAAGCATTGAGACCATGATGCCGAAAGGAACGTACAAAGCGGTAACTAAAAAAATAGCTAAAGATTAACTTAGGAACGTGCATTTTATAACTTGTGTCTTTTGCTCCGTATTTTGCGTTGTATAAACCGTTACATAGCTTGCTATACGCCTTATTACGGATAAAAATCCTGCGCCAGTTGCCCAAGTTATTTCATGCCCATTCCTTAACTTGTAGCCAATCGCTGTTTGTTAAAACGCGGTTTAATTGTTGGAATAACACATGCAAAATCATTTCCCACTTTGGAAAAATATATTAGTTCTGACTGTTTTTGCGATCTCGCTGATCTACGCATTACCCAATTTGTATGGTGAAGATCCTTCTGTGCAAGTGTCGTCTACCCGTACTGAAAAAATGGCCCAGGAAAAGGCGATTGAAATCGATTCTGCCATTAAAGCGGCAGGCGTTGCCGTAAAGGCGTTTGAATTCAAGGATGGCCGTGTTTTAGCCCGGCTTTCGAATACCGATGACCAATTGAAAGTAGCTGATTTACTCAGGGATAAAATGGGTAACGACTACACGGTCGCATTAAACCTTGCCCCTACAACACCAGCCTGGCTGCAAGCGATAGGCGCCGATGCGATGTACTTGGGCCTGGATTTGCGCGGCGGCGTGCATTTCCTGCTGGAAGTGGATATGGATGCCGCGGTCAAGCAGGCTGAAGAACGCTATAACGACGATATTCGTTTGGCGTTAAGAAACGAAAAAATCCGTTATCAGTCTGTTGTCAAAGACAGCGGCTATATTAAAGTCAAGCTGAAAGCGGCGGAAGACAAATCCGCATTTTTGGGTTTGTTGGGCAAGGATTTCAGGGCATTGGATGTCACCGAACCTCCGGCGCAAGATGAAGTCTGGTTGAAAATTACCGAGCACGAAGAAAAAGAAATTAAAAAATTCGCCGTTGCGCAAAACATGACTACCTTGCGCAACCGTGTCAATGAATTGGGCGTCGCCGAGCCAGTGATTCAACAACAAGGTGAAAACCGCATTGTCGTGCAATTGCCGGGTGTACAGGATACTACCCGCGCCAAGGAAATTTTGGGGACTACCGCGACGCTGGAATACCGCCTGGTCGACGTAGAGCATGATGTGCAAAAAGCTGTGGACGGCCATCCGCCGGTGAGCAGCAGGCTGTATTACGACAAGGAAGGCCAGCCGATTCTGTTAAATCGCCAGATTATTGTCACCGGCGATCAAATTGTCGATGCGTCTTCGGGTATGGACCAGGACGGCCGTGCAGCCGTGTTTATTTCGCTGAACGGTGTCGGCGCCGCGAAAATGGGCAAATTGACCCAGGCCAATATCGGCAAGCCAATGGCGGTCGTTTTTATTGAATATAAGGTCGAGACGCGGATTGTGAATGGCGAGAAAGTCCGCCATAAAGAGAAAGTTGAAAAAGTCATCAGTGTCGCGACGAT
>SCST01000189.1 GCA_004299465.1 Methylovulum sp.
AATCCCCGCAAAACCCGCGTTCCGAGCCTACCGCTATGCAAACAGGCCGGGCATGGCGGTCGGCTGCCGTAAGATGTGGGTAAAAATCCAGGAAATCGCCGGCCGCCGATTCAATGGCGGCAACAGTCCGGCTTTGCAATGGCTGAAAGCGCGCCAGTTTATGCGTTTCAATCAAAGCCAGGTTTTTCATCGCTGTGAGGATGCTGCGTATCTCGCCCAGTTTGACTATATGCCCTTGCAGTTCGCGGCTTTGGCTCATGCGGCAGTCCGGGTGTCAACAGCCAGCCACAGGCCGATTGCCGATTGCCATTGTTCGGTGCTGCTGTCCAGCGTCAGCGTAGTGCTTTTAAGGCCTTGTTCGATGCGGCTAAGCCAGGCATCGAGGCCTTTGGGTTCCGCCTGGTTAAACAAACCGTCATTAAAGGCAATCAGCCAGGCCAATTGAAATAAGCTGTCGAGCGGAACCAGGCGGTCTTGCTTCAGGATTTCCCGTAACAGCCGTCCGCGTTTAATGCGCGCTTCCATCGAGGCTTCCAGGCGTTGGCCGAAACGCGTAAAGGCTTCCAGCTCCAGGAACTGCAAATAATCCAATTTCATTTGCCCGGCCTGGTCACGGATACTGCTGTGTTGGGCCTTGCCGCCGATACGCGATACCGATTTGGTGATGTCTATCGCCGGTCGAAAGCCGGAAACGAACAAATCGTTATCCAGATAGATTTGCCCATCGGTGATCGAGATCAGGTTGGTGGGAATGTACGCGGCAATTTCGCCCTGCTTGGTTTCGACGATAGGCAACGCGGTCATGCTGCCGCCGCCGTTTTCGGCATTCAGGCTGGTCGAGCGCTCCAATAAACGGGAATGTACAAAGAAAATATCGCCGGGGTAGGCTTCCCGGCCCGGCGGCCTGCGCAACAGCAGCGATAATTCCCGATAGGTGCGGGCATGCGTCGATAAATCATCATAGACGACCAGCGTATCGCGGCCCTGCGCCATCCAGTATTCGGCCAGCGCGCAGCCGGCAAACGGCGCGATGTATTGCAGGCCGGGCAGGGCGCTGGCTTCGGCGACCACGCAGACGGTGTAGTCCAGTGCGCCATGCGTTCTCAAGGTTTCGACGGTGCTGACCACGGCGGAGCGTTTCTGGCCGATCAACACATAGATGCAGACGACGTTTTTGCCTTTTTGATTGATGACGGTGTCGATGGCGATGGAACTTCGGCCCAGGCCTTCATCGCCGACCAGCAATTGCCGCTGGCCTTTGCCTATAGGAATTAATGTATCGATAATTTTAATGCCGGTGTATAGCGGCTTGTGCACAAAATCGCGGGCAATAATGGCTGGCGAACTTTTCTCAAGATTCTCACGGCCGATAGCCGTGGGCGCAGGTAATCCATCCAGAGGCAAGCCCAAAGGATCAATCACCCGGCCGATAAATTCGTCGCCGACCGGAACGCTCAGTGGATGTTTGGCGAGATGCACGGTGGTGCCCGCCGTCAGCGCTTCGCTTTCATACAGCAAAATGGCGCCGATTCTATCGCGGTTAAGGTCAAACACCATGCCCCGGCTGCCGTCGGCAAACACGAGAATGTCTTCGATAGCCGCCGACGGCAGCCCTTTGATCCAGCTGATGCCGTCGCCTATCGACATGACGACGCCCTGCTCGATAATATGCAGCCCTGGTTGATAGTTTTCCAGCCAGGCGCTTTGCCTGTCCAACAGAGGCGGCTTATTCCGGCTCATTGGCGAATTCGGCAAAACCGGCCAGTTCGTGTTGCAGATTGGCGTTTAACACCCAGGCGCCTATGTCCATGCGTAAGCCGGCAATGAGCGCTGCATCCTGGTGATATTGAAACGTGATCGGGCTGTTGATTTGCGTACCCAAACAGTGTTCCAACTGTTGCCGTTGCTCATTGGCTAAGGGATAGGCGCTGCTTACGGTGATGGGGACGTTTTTTTTGCTGTCCAGCGTTTGCAGGCACAAACGGCAGGCCTCAGGCAAGGTGCTTAAATGTTCCAGCAGCAGCGCAAATAGCCGCGCCTCCAGCTCAGGGCCTGCCGCTTGTTTAAGCAGGATGCCGGCAAATTTGGCGGCGTTTTGCAGTGCCTGCTTTTCTGCCTGTAGTTCCAGTTCATGCTGTTTGCGGGACAGCGCCACATTGATTTTTTGCCGCTCCTGCTTAAGATCAGTGCTCAATTGGGCCAGGTGAGCAGCCCGTTCTGCTTCCAGTTGCCGGTGCAGCGCGTTAATCGCTGCCTGTTTTTCCTGTTCCCATAAGTTTTGCCGGTTTTGATAAAGGCTGAGTTGTTGTTCCGCTTGCTGTTGCGTGGTTTTGGCGTCGGCCAGGGTCTGGTCGATAAACTGCTTGCGTTTGGCGATGATTTCCAGTAATGGCTTGTAAAAAAGCCGTTGCAAAATCCAGATCAGGACCAGGAAATTGATGATTTCAAGAATAAACGTGCTGAGGTCGAATTGCATGGGCGGCTTCGCGTTACTTAACAGTGTATTC
>SCST01000190.1 GCA_004299465.1 Methylovulum sp.
GCCAATAACAGCGAAATTGTGCTGGCCGATACCGTAGGCTTTATCCGGCATTTGCCTCATGAATTGGTCGCCGCGTTCAAGTCGACATTGCAGGAAGCCAGCGATGCGGATTTATTGCTGCATGTGATAGATGCCCACAGCGAAGACCGCGATGAAATCATCGCAGAGGTCAACCGGGTTTTAACCGATATTAATGCCGATAAAATCCGGCAGCTTGAAGTGTTCAATAAAATTGACTTACTCGATAATATCGCCCCGCATATTGACCGGGACGAGGAAGGCAATCCGCTAAGAATCTGGCTATCCGCCGCAACCGGTGCCGGTGTTGACTTGCTCTGCCAGGCTTTAACGGAACTGTTTTCCAGCACTCAAGTCACCAGGCGTTGTTTTTTAAAACCCGACCAGGCGGATATCAGGGCGAAATTATTTACTTGCGCAAAAATAATTGACGAGCATATTGATGACCTGGGTGCGAGCGACCTGGTCATCAAAATGGATGCCAAGTATTTAGGGCTATTAAAAGGCGTGCATACTGAAGATATTCTTTAATGATTGGGCGCTTTTTTAAGGTAGTTCCCAGTTAAACAATGAGAATTCGATTATTTACGATAGAATAAAGCCTATTCGTTAAACATGAACGGCGTGGTTCATGCCTGAAAGCTGAATATATCCTGCGGGATGAGCAAATTAATAATCCAATACGGAGTAGTGTATGTCCTGGAATGAACCTGGCGGCGATAAAAAAGACCCTTGGAGTGGTCGGGGAGACCAGAATGGGCCTCCTGATCTCGATGAAGCAATACGCTCATTACAAGAGAAATTAGGTAAGATATTTGGCGGCGGCGGTGGCGACGGCCGCTCCCCGGATCAGTCATCATCCGGCAAGCCCATAGCAAGCATGGGGATTATTGCCGCGGGCGCGGTTGTTTTGTTGTGGGGTTTAAGTGGTTTTTATATTGTCGATGAAGGGAACCACGGCGTTGAGACCCGGTTCGGCAAATACACCGCGATTACTCAATCAGGCCTGCACTGGCATATCCCTGCCCCGATAGAGCAAGTGACTATCGTCAATGTCAAGCAACAGCGATATATCGAAGTCGGTTACCGTAGCGGCAGCGAACAGATTACCGATGCCGGTGGATCTGTGCCCAAGGAAGCGCTAATGCTGACCAAAGACGAAAACTATGTTGACGTTCGTTTGGCGGTTCAGTATCAAGTGAAAGATGCCAAGCAGTTTATTTTTAATATCGTCAATCCTGCAGCAACTTTGAAACAGGTGACAGAAAGCGCGCAACGCGGCGTCATCGGCAGCAGTACGATGGATTTCGTATTGACCGAGGGGCGTAGCGAAATCGTTACGCAGATCAAGAAAGAAATCCAAGAGGTCATGGACAGCTACCGTTCCGGCATCCAGGTGACCAGCGTCAACCTGCAGGATGCGCAACCGCCGGAGCAGGTGCAAAATGCCTTTGCCGATGCGATTAAAGCGCGTGAAGATGAGCAGCGCTTGATCAACGAAGCCGAAGCGTATTCGAATGACGTCGTACCTAAAGCTCGAGGCGCCGCAGCAAGGAAGATGCAGGAAGCGGAGGGCTACAAGGAACAGGTGATCGCGCAGGCCGAAGGTGAAACCAGCCGGTTCTCCAAATTGTTCGCCGAATACAGCAAAGCGCCCGATATTACGCGCAAACGACTTTATATAGAGTCTATGGAAGCTGTTTTTTCGGAAACCAACACGGTTATGGTCGATGTTAAAGGCGGCAATAATATGCTTTATTTGCCGCTCGATAAAATGATCCAACCAAGACCGTTCAGCCAGCCGGCCAGTGGTGCGGCACAAACGGCGACGGATCAAGCACAGGCGCAGCCGCATCATATTGTCGCGGATGAGCATGCGGTCGACCGATCTTCAATTCGCGGCCGTGACACAAGGGGACGCTAATGGTACAGAGTAAAATAGCAATAGGCGCAGCCGCTGCGCTCCTGGTTCTCGGCATGATGAGCGTATTTACCGTCAGCGAGACAGAAAAAGCCATTAAATTTCGTTTCGGTGAAATCGTAAAAAGCGATTATGGTCCAGGCCTGCATTTTAGAATCCCGGTGATCAATACCGTAAAACTGTTTGATTCCCGCATTCAAACGATGGATTCAAGGCCTGAGCGCTTCCTGACCGCCGAAAAGAAAAACGTTATCGTCGATTCGTTTGTTAAATGGCGTATCGGCGATGTCACAAAGTTTTATACCGTGGTTGCCGGCGATATCGACCAGGCCAATTTACGGCTGGACCAGATCATTAAGGACGCTTTTCGCGGCGAATTCAGCAAGCGCAATATCAAGCAACTGGTTTCAACGGATCGTAGCGCAATTCGCGAGATATTAATTAACAATTCCAAATCGGTAGCCGCCAATTTAGGGATGGAAATTATCGACGTCCAAGTGATGCGCATCGACTTGCCGGAAGAGGTCAGCGCCTCGGTGTTCAGCCGGATGGAAGCGGAACGCGAGCGTGTCGCCCGTGAATTTCGATCACAAGGCGCCGAAGCCGCGGAAAGAATACGCGCGGACGCTGACAGGCAACGCGTGGTCACATTGGCGAACGCCTATCGTGAGGCGGAAAAGCTGCGCGGTGAAGGCGATGCCAGGTCGGCGGAAATCTATGCCCAGGCTTACGGCCAAGACGCCGAGTTCTTCGCTTTTTACCGCAGCTTGAACGCCTATAAAAAGACGTTTTCCAATTCAAGCATGATGGTTCTTGATCCTGATTCCGAATTTTTTCAGTATCTTAAGAAACAGAAATAAAATATTACCCAATTAACTCTTAAAAGAAACACCAAAACGCCCCACCTAACGGGGCGTTTTGTTTGAGTGGACATATGATATGCAACAAAGAAGCTCCTGGCTTTTGCCGGACGGCATAGAAGAAACTTTACCGGCTGACGCGCAGTACCTGGAAAACCTGCGCAACAAGTTATTAGCACTATTTGCCTGCTGGGGCTATGACTTGGTTATTCCGCCGTTTATCGACTTTCTCGATTCCTTATTAACAGGCGCGGGGCACGATCTTGACCTGCAAACCTTTAAGCTGACGGACCAGGTCAGTGGTGAAATGCTCGGCGTCAGGGCCGATATGACGCCGCAAGTTGCTAGGATGGATGCGCATAATCTTAAGCACGAATGGCCGACCCGTTTGTGTTACGTCGGCACCGTGCTGCATACCCGCGGCGATCCGCTGGAAAAAACGCGCAGCCCCATGCAAATAGGAGCCGAATTGTACGGACATACCGGCCGGGAAAGCGACATGGAAGTCATTTGCCTGATGCTGGAAATGCTGGCGATAACCGGCTTGCAGAATGTTCACCTGGATTTGGGGCATGTCGGCATCTACCGTGCGTTATCGGAACAGGCCGGCTTGACTGACACCCAGGAAAGCGAATTGTTTGATGTCTTGCAGCGCAAGGCCAGGCCCGAATTGAAAGAACTGATGGATGGCTATGACATCGATGGCGAGCTTAAAACCATGTTCGTCAAATTAGCTGAACTGAACGGCGATAAAGACACGCTGGTCCAGGCGGCTCTCGTGTTTGCAAAAGCGAATGATCA
>SCST01000191.1 GCA_004299465.1 Methylovulum sp.
AGCGAGACTGCCGTCATCAAGGTCATTGGTGTGGGTGGGGGCGGTGGTAATGCAGTTAATCACATGGTGGGTAATCACATCGAGGGTGTTGAGTTTATCTGCGCAAATACCGATGCACAGGCGTTAAGAAAGCTCAATGTCGGCACGATCATCCAGTTGGGTGTCGAATTAACCAAAGGGCTGGGAGCGGGTACCAATCCCGAGATAGGCAAGCATGCGGCGCAGGAGAACAAAGAGCGCATCAAGGAAGTGTTGCAGGGTGCGGACATGGTATTCCTGACTGCCGGCATGGGCGGCGGAACGGGTACCGGCGCCATTCCGGTGATTGCCGAAATCGCCAGGGAAATGGGTATCTTGACCGTCGCGGTCGTCACCAAGCCGTTTTTGTTTGAAGGCAAAAAGAAACAGCTTGTTGCCGAGCAAGGCATTATAGAACTGGAAAAATATGTCGATTCGTTGATAACCATTCCCAACCAGAAATTATTGCCGGTGCTGGGCAATAATGTGTCATTGATGAATGCGTTTAAAGCGGCTAACGATGTATTGCTGGATGCCGTGCAAGGCATTACCGAGCTGATTGTGCATCCCGGTATGATTAACGTCGATTTTGCCGACGTCAGGACCGTGATGTCCGGCATGGGCGCCGCGATCATGGGTACGGGCAGCGCATCTGGCGAACATCGCGCGCGCGAAGCGGCGGAAAAAGCCATTGCCTGCCCATTGCTTGAAGACATTAACCTGCAAGGCGCGCGCGGCATCCTGGTCAATATCTCTGCTGCCGATATGGGCATCGCCGAGTTCAATGAAGTCGGCAACATCGTCCATGAATTTGCGTCGGAAGATGCGATCATCAAAATCGGTACGGCGATTGACCCGAGTTTGGATGACGAAATTAAAGTCACGGTTGTCGCCACCGGCATGGGCTTGCCGCCGGCTACCGTTAAAGCGCCTGTCAAACTCATGCAAAAGCCGGGCACGACGGCAACCAATTATGATGAATTGGATAAGCCGACCGTTATGCGCCAAGGCGGCAAGCATGAAAACAGGGAAGTACGTTTCGGCGCGCAGCCTAAAAAAGAAGTCGACTTGGATTACCTCGATATTCCGGCTTTTCTAAGACGGCAGGCTGATTAGTCCGGCTCGCAGTGACTGTTTTAAAAACAGGCTATTTTGTCATCGCTATCGCCTTGGCCGGGCGATAGCGATTTATCCGGCAGCGTCTGAAACTATACCCTGAGCGGTCAAGTTTTCGGTTTTTTGCGTAACTTGATTAATCCGTGCTGATCTGTGGCTGAATACTTTCACAGCCTCGTTTGTGAGGGGGCCAACATTATGCGGCTATTGTTAATCGAAGACGATCCTGATTTATCGCGCACATTAAAGCTTGAATTAGAACATGCCGGCTATGCAGTGGATATTGCTATGGATGGCGAGCAC
>SCST01000192.1 GCA_004299465.1 Methylovulum sp.
ATCACTGCAGGCATTGACCGTTGCGGCCTTGGCTTTGCCGGGCCTGATGTTGTCACCGGCTCATGCAGAAGATGATGAAGTCAGTTTTCAGTACGGACATTACCAGGAAGGCAAGCGTAATTTATACAGCGTCAAGAATGACAGAAACCCTATTGAAGTGGAAAGCTTGCTAGGTAAGGCGAAGATCAGCCTGTCAGACCGTATTAAATTTGCTTTCAATTACACTCAGGATACTTGGTCAGGCGCGACGCCTATCAGCACGGCGCCGCTGGTGTCAAAGGGCAATCGCGTTATTGAGGCAAGCACCCCATCAGGCCGCACGATTAAGGTCGGCGCATCGCCTATTATCTTTAGCGAGATATTGTTAAATAAAAACTTTATACCGCTCAGGCAAAAATCGAGCGGCAAAGTGGTAGGTAAAGATGAAGACTTAGTACACATCCTTTCTACCGCGTCGCCGGAAACACGCAAGCAGGGCGACTTCAAGCTGGGTTACGAATGGGATGAAGCGGCATTGGATATAGGCGGCGGTATTTCAGTCGAAAACGACTATGAATCGCGGTTCGGCAATATCAACGGGCGTTGGGATTTTAACCAGAAACAGACCAGCCTGAATCTGGGCTTGAGTTATACCAATAGCGACACGTCGGCGATACTGGACCATGATGCCACTTCGTATATCTTCAACACTAATTTCTCAGCTATCACCAACACTGCTTTTTCAGACCAGATCGAGAAGGTCGGGGCATTAAAAATCATGCATGGCAATCGCGAAGACTGGGGGACGGCGCTGGGCTTGACGCAGGTCCTGGATAAGGATGCGCTGGTCGAGACCAGCGTGGCCTATACGCGCAGCACCGGCTACATGGAAAATCCCTACAAGGCGATGACCGTCGTGTTCGTCGATCCTGACCAGCAAACCAAGCGTTTGACGGGCAAGGTACGGGCGTTGCTCGAACAGCGGCCCGATGAGCGTAACCAGCTCAGCTTGGGCAGCCGCTATATCCAGCATATCGGCATGCTGGATGCGGCGCTGCACCTGGATTACCGCTTTTTCCATGATGACTGGGGCATTGATGCCCATACCTTCGAGGCGGATTGGGTGCAGCCTGTCGGCAATACCTGGACGGTCACGCCGAGGGTTCGTTACTATTCCCAATCTGCCGCCGACTTTTATGCGCCTTACCTGCTCTCTAAACAGGCGTTTTCCAAAAGTGTATTCGACGAGACGACCGGGACTTCTTCTACCGTTTTTTTTGATCCCAAGCAATTACCGGCCAATTTCTCCAGCGACCAGCGCTTGTCAGGTTTCGGCGCGTTAAGCGGCGGCGTTACGGTAAATAAGCAATTCTCCAAAGCGGTGAGCCTTGAGGCGGGTTTTGAATACTATGTCCATGCCGGTTCGCTCAAACTCGATGGCGGCGGCGAAGGCAGTTACAGCGATTTCAATTATTTCATGGCTAATGCGGCGTTGAAGGTCAACTTATCGGCGCTGGGCAATGCGGCTGTCAGCGATCACAGCAGCCATCACAGCAGCCATCACGGCGGTCATCAGGGTAGCCACGGCGGACCGGCCGGCGTCATGTTCGGTCATATGATGGACAAAACCAATGCTGTGATGGTGGGTTACCGTTATATGTACAGTCGCCAGTCGGGCGACATGCTGCATGGCTCGAATACGGCATCCGACCTGGATATTGTCAATAACGGTTGCGGTAAAGGCAGTAAGCGTTGCCGCTTGACGCCGACTTACATGGATATGCACATGCACATGCTGGATATCATGTACGCGCCTACGGATTGGTTAAACCTGATGTTGATGCCGCAATTCATGGACATGGAAATGAATTTACGGGAATTGGACGGCGCGCCGCCGGTTCAACAAGGCGGGCACGTCCATACCGGCACCGGGCATGCGACGGGCGGCGTCGGCGATACCGGCATGTATGCGCTGGTCAAGCTGTTCAATGCGCCTATGCAT
>SCST01000019.1 GCA_004299465.1 Methylovulum sp.
CAGGCTATTGTTAGCCAGCATATCGGCGATTTGGAAAATGCCACCGTACAACACGATTACCGCAACGCGATTGATTTGTACAAGAGGCTTTATGATTTCCGGCCCGAGTATATCGCCGTCGACAGCCATCCCGGTTATTTAGCGACGCAATACGGCCAAACGCTGGCGGAAACCGATGCGGTACTGCGGGTGCCGGTACTTCACCATCATGCTCATCTTGCGGCCTGTCTGGCCGAACACGGTGTCGCGTTAAACGCGCCGCCGGTATTGGCAGCGATCTTCGACGGGCTGGGCATGGGCGGCGACGGCGCATTATGGGGCGGAGAATTCCTGCTGGGCGATTACAAAATCTGCACCCGGCTCGGCCATTTCCAGGCTATCGCCTTGCCCGGCGGCACACAGGCGATGCGCGAACCCTGGCGCAATGCTTATGCGCAATTGCTGCATTATTTCGATTGGCCGACGCTGGAACGGGATTATGCCGGCCTGGACATCATGGTCTTGTTATCCGGCAAGCCGCTCGCTACGTTGGCAACGATGGTCGCGAAGAATCTCAATTCGCCGCCCAGCACCTCGTGCGGACGTTGGTTCGATGCTTTTGCCGCCGTGCTTGGCCTGCATAGCGAGCAGGTTTGTTTCGAAGGCCAGGCCGCGATTGCGCTGGAAATCCTGGCAACGCCGCAGTTTGCAGGTGAACAGCCCTATCCGCAAGCCTGGACTATAGTCAGTCACGGGGAGCTGTCGGTATTAAATTGGCAAGGCTTATGGCAAGCTGTGCTGGCTGATCTTAATCAAGGCACGGATAAAGCCCGCATCGCCGCCCGCATCCACCATAGCCTAATCGCCGCGACAGTTGATGTGTTGAATCAGCTCAGCCGCCAAACCGGCGTCGACCCTATCGTGCTCAGCGGCGGCGTCTTTCAAAACCGCTTGTTGTTGGAAGCAGTGACGCAGCAATTACAAGGCTTAGGTAAAGTTGTCTTGTCGCCGCAACGCTATCCGGTAAACGACGGCGGCTTAGCGTTAGGGCAGGCGGTGATTGCCGCCGCGCGGCGCTCATGCGGGTAATAGATTGAATGCGGTATCGGGATTTTAGCGCAATGGGCCATGTTAAAGCGTTCGGTGAAAACTCCTGTCGCCTATGAAGAAGGCTTGGTCGCTTTGTACGGCTAATTCGGTAAGCTCATTTTGTCTGCGTTCGCTAACCCGTCTATCTTGAAAATGAATGGATGCGGCTTTATTTTTATTGCGGGGGTCCCTGCGCCAGTCGCGGGTTTTGAATTCCCTTACGTTGACACGCTTGCCATTGACAATCTTCCTGTTGAGTTTGCCGATGACTCTTTGGGCTACGGTATCGGGCTCGATGCGCACTAAGCAGTGACGGGGGGAGATGGCTGCATCGAGGTCCCGGTAACGCATTATTTTTAATGACTTGATAATTCCTGATTTAAAAAACAAGCCGCCTTTGAGGGCAGGGTTCAGGAAATTAATGATGTTTGATTTGTTCGTGTTTTGCGGGATTCTAGCTAGAAAGATAAGCATTATATGTTCCTAGAAAAGTTAATAATTGATTAGCATACTTGTTTTTGTTGGCTTTTAAAAGAGTGCCGCAGAGTTATCGTAACGACTCAGCTATCAAAGACAATGGAACGCAGATGACGCTGATAGTTGAGTAGTTACAAAACTTCCCTGAATGAGCCTTGGCCGGAATTATTTTTTCAAGGCCTTCGCAAAGGCGTTAGCGAAAGCCCCCGATACCGGTTTTTCCGCCTGTTTGGCTTTATGCGCCGGCCTGGCTTCCCGCTTGTCCGGAGACTTTGCCGTTCCGAAATCGGCTTTATCGACCGAGGTTTTCATCGACAGCGATATGCGTTTGCGGGCAACATCGACTTCCAGCACTTTAACATTGACCATATCGCCGGTTTTGACGGCTTCCCTGGGATCTTTGATAAACGTATCGGATAAATGCGAGATGTGTACCAGCCCATCCTGATGCACGCCGATATCGACAAATGCACCGAAATTGGCGACGTTGGTGACGACGCCGGCAAGCGTCATGCCGGGTTCGAGATCGGTGATTTTTTCAATGCCTGCTTTAAATTCGACGCTTTTAAATTCCGGTCGCGGGTCGCGTCCGGGTTTTTCTAGCTCTTGCAGGATGTCGGTGACGGTAGGCAGGCCAAAATGCTCGTTGGTGTATTTTGACGGTTCCAGCCTGCGCAGGAACTGGCTCTGGCCGATAATATCGCGTATCGATTTGCCGGTGTCGACGATGATCGCCTCGACGACAGGATAGGCTTCAGGATGCACGGCGGAGGCATCCAGCGGGTTATCACCGTTCATGATGCGCAAAAAGCCGGCCGCCTGCTCATAGGCCTTGTCGCCGAGGCGCGGCACTTTTTTCAATTGCTTGCGGTTGGCGAATGAGCCGTGTTCATTGCGGTAGGCGACAATATTTTCGCTGACGCCGGACGATAAACCCGACACGCGTTTGAGCAACGAGACCGACGCGGTATTCACATCGACGCCGACCGCGTTTACGCAATCCTCGACCACGGTATCCAGTCCGCGCGCCAGTTGAACCTGGTTGACATCATGCTGGTACTGGCCGACGCCTATCGCCTTCGGATCAATTTTGACCAGTTCCGCGAGCGGGTCCTGCAGGCGTCTCGCGATAGAGACCGCTCCGCGCAACGAGACATCCAGCTCGGGGAATTCTTTCGCGGCAAGTTCCGACGCCGAATAGACCGAGGCCCCGGCTTCCGAGACAATGACTTTGCTGAAGCGCAATTCGCTATGCCGCTTCATGACATCGGCAACCAGTTGGTCCGTTTCCCTGGAACCCGTGCCGTTGCCTATGCTGACCAAGTTGACCTGATAGCGTTGTATCAGCGCCGCCAAGGTCGCAATCGATTCATCCCATTGCTTGCGCGGCGGGTGCGGATAAATGGTGTCAGTCGCCAGCACCTTGCCGGTGGTATCGACAATCGCGACTTTGACGCCGGTGCGTATGCCGGGGTCCAGCCCCATCGTGGCTTTAGCCCCTGCCGGTGCGGCCAGCAGCAAGTCGCGTAAATTACTGGAAAACACCCGGATGGCTTCCTGTTCCGCAGCTTCCCGCAGGCGCTGTTTCAAGTCCAGGTCTATGCGCGTATAGAGCTTGATTTTCCATGCAAAACGCGCCGTTTCCGCGAGCCACGCATCGGCGGGCCTGGACAGGTCGCTGACGTTAAGATGTTGCGCGACAAACTGCGCGAGGCGGTCATGCTCGTCTTTATCGTCGGCAGCAGGCTTCAGGTCCAGCGCCAGTAAATTCTCGTTGCGCCCGCGGAACAGCGCTAAGGCGCGGTGTGAAGGGATTTTATTGATCGCCTCGCTGTAATCAAAATAATCCTTGAATTTTTCGGCCTGCTGTTCCTTGCCGGATACCAGCGTCGCATGGATCACGCCTTTTTGCCAGACACGCTCACGCAGTTCAGCGAGCAACTCCGCCTGCTCGGAAAGCCGTTCCATGATGATTTGCCGTGCGCCGTCCAGTGCGGCTGCGCTGTCGGCTACGCCTTTGTCGCTGTCGATATAGTGTGCGGCGATGTGCTCGGGGATCAGGCTGCGGTCTTCCAGCAGCGCATCGGCAAGCGGTTCCAGGCCTGCTTCGCGGGCAATCTGCGCTTTGGTGCGGCGTTTGGGTTTATACGGCAGGTACAAGTCTTCCAACAGTGTTTTGGTCTCCGCCGCATTAATCGCGAGCTCCAGTTCCGGCGTCAGTTTATCTTGCGCCTGGATGCTGTCCAGGATGCTTTTACGGCGCTCGTTAAGTTCGCGCAGGTAAGCCAAGCGCTCTTCCAGCATCCGCAATTGGGTGTCATCGAGGCCCCCGGTTATTTCCTTGCGGTAACGGGCGATAAACGGGACTGTCGCCCCTTCGTCCAAGAGCAGGACAGCCGCGCTGACTTGCTTGTGATGTACAGATAATTCTTTGGCGATGCGGTCAATAACGTCCATTTCTAAAATTTTTGTGCGGGTTTGAAAGAGGGCGCATTGTAGCAGCAGGATAATGGTTTTTTCATTATTCCTTAATGAATGGGAATAATCCGTTTGCATTGCTTTGGCTCGGCGTTATGTCCGGTGATGCTATAACGCGCCGATGCACGGTATGGGATTGTGTTGGCTCCATGATGGCGCGCGCGGCGCGCCCTGCAGCCGTGGCTTTAGCGAGAAGCAAATAGTTACGATTTCTCTTGTTTATCTGTGCTTATCATATCTATCTGCGTCATCTGCGTTCCATTGTATTTGATGGCTGAGCAGTTACGAGCGATCAGCATGTGTGTCAGTTTTTCATTATGCGTCGGAAGCGCTGATTCACATTTCGAGAGAGTGGACAAAAACATTTTCTATGAGATTTTCAATATGAGCTTCCCATGCGGCGATCCAGCCGGGAATTTCATGCGCAGGCATGGGTTTTGCGATGAAATAGCCTTGGGCCAGATCGCAGCCTGTGCTGCGGAGGAAATCCCAATCCGCTCGGTCTTCCACGCCTTCCGCTACCGTTTTCATACCCAGTTGCTTCGCGAGGCTCAGGCTGGCGCTATAAATGGCGCGTAATGTACTGTCTTCGACGGCGCCGTGGACAAATCCACGATCTACCTTGAGTTCGTCAAAAGGAAGGTCGCGCAATTGGGAGAGGGAAGAATGGCCGGTGCCAAAGTCGTCAATCGACAGGCTGAAGCGCTTCAGGCGCAAACGGGTAAGCACGTCCAGGGGCGTCGACAGGTTCTTCATCAGCAGGCTTTCAGTCACTTCCAGCACAATGCCTTCCGGCTTGATGTCTGCGGCGGCAGCGGCAGCCACGATATAATCCGCAAACTCCAGCGAAGCAAGGTTATCCATCGAGATATTAATCGCCACATGCAGGTTAAGGCCGCTATCCTGCCACGCCTTGGCCTGGGCAAAGGCTTCGTGAATGACAACCCGTGTCAGGTCGTCGATTAGTCCATATTGTTCCGCGATACCGATGAACTGGTCGGGATAGACCATTCCGTCGCGGGGATGGCGCCAGCGCACCAAGGATTCAACGCCAACCACTTTGCCGCTGGCGATATTCACTTTGGGTTGGTAGAAATTGACGAGTTCGCCGTTAGCAATGGCTGCGTGCACTTCCATTGCACCGTAAGCCGTTTTTGACATTTGGGGCACGCTCAGTGAAGATGGCGTCCACTTCTCCAGCAGCAGGGACAGGTCTTCCGGGTTGACGGGTTTGCTGAGATGGCCGAGCGCCGGTATGCCATACGTCCGCACCAGCTTTTCGGTACTCTGCAGCGTACGTTCATCTTCGCCGCTGATCAGGATAAGGCTGCCGGAATACTGCCGTTCGACCAGGTGGCGCACGAATTCAATCCCGTCCATTTCCGGCATGTTGAGATCCAGCAGGATCAAGTCCGGTGCTTGGTTTGGGCTGGCGAACGACTCAATAGCGGCTTTCCCATTGTCACTGGTGCTGACCGAAGCGTAGCCTTGCTGGGCCAGCATGCACTCAAGCAGCTTGAGCATGAAGGGGTCGTCGTCTATCGCTAAAATGCGGATTGCTGATTTTTCAAACATAGTGGGTCTCTTGTTGTTATCAAGTTCCTGATATTACGGGATCTGCAATGGTAACTATTCAGATCCTTGCCGGCGTGCCGCGCGCGCCTTCTCCGGCGCGTGGGTAAAACGCGCCGGTTTGTCGATGGCGCGCGCAGCACGCCCTACAGCAAGGGACTGAAAAGTTACCTACAATGTATCCAGGTATTCGCATACCGTCGCAACTTCCGCTGCAAAGCGCGGCAGCAGCGTGGCCAGTGCCTCGATTTGGCCGGCTTTGCCGGCCTGTTCGAGCTCGGCGCATAGCTCGCCCAGCGCCGACGCGCCCACCGAACGAGCCGAAGACTTGAGCTTATGAGCCAATGCGCCCACTTGTGCAGGTTGCCCATTTTCATGGGCGATTTTCAATTCCGTTCCGGTTTTTATCGCGTTGATGCGAAAGTCGTCCAAAAGCTCGCGAACCACCGCCGGGTCGTTGCCTACCAGTGCCTTAAGCACACTTACGTCCACAGGTTTTGATACCGCGGGCTGTGGAGGTGGTGAATCGGGACGGGGTTCGGTTACGGCCGGCAGCCATTTTTCCAGCATGGCTTTCAGTTGCGTCAGCTGTACCGGTTTGCTCAGGTAATCGTCCATACCGACGGCGCGGCAATGTTCGGCCTCGCCTTTGAGGGCATTGGCGGTCAATGCCACGATAGGAATGTGGCGGGAACCGTTTTCTTCGGCGCGGATAGTTGCAGTCAGCGCATAACCGTCCATCTTGGGCATGTGCAGACCGGCGACTACGCGTTGCTACTCACCGACCTGCAC
>SCST01000193.1 GCA_004299465.1 Methylovulum sp.
GTTACGTTCCAGCAACAAACGGGTGGCTTCAAACGGTTTTGTGAAGATGATGTCCATATCCTCGATGCTTTTACGCCGTTCGCCCATAGCGCCATGGACCAGTTCCAGATGGACTTCACGGCCTAAATGCCGCTGTAGGTAGGTATTGAAAAAATACCAGCCGTTCATTTGCTGGCTGCTTTGGGCGCTTACCCACAGCTTGAGTTTTTCGCTGCCGGCAACGGCTACACTGATGGTGGAACGGCGTTCCGGTGTTTCTGTGCCGACGTTTGCCGGCGCTTTCGGCTGCGCCGGCTCAAGCGGTTGCGGCGCTATTGATGGTGCAGGAGTCAATGCGGGTACGGTTTTTTCCGGTACCGCCGCTGTGTCGGACAGAAAACGGGTCAGGCCGGTCATTTTGAACAACACGCCTATCATACGATTGGTGTTGGTAATGCGAATGCTGATTTGCTGTTTTTGCCAATGTTCAAACAGTTTAAGTAATTGCGCCAAACCCATCGAGTTGACCCGTTGTATCTGGGCAAAATTTAATTCCACGGCGCAATGTTGTGGGAGTATATAGAGTGTTTCCAGTTGTTGCACGGCATCGACATCGATAATGCCGATCATATTGAATCGTTGAGCCAATGCTTCAGCAGACGGTTGGGGCTGGATTTGCAATGCGGTTGCCGTGATTAACGCAGATGGCGATTCCGGCACGGGCTCCGCTTGTGCCGTTTCCGCGGAAACAACGGCTTGTTTAGTTTCAGTTGCTTGAGTTTCGGACAGGAAGCGGGTTAAGCCGGTCATTTTAAACAGCACGGTAATCATGCGGTTGACGTGAGTGACGCGGATAGTAATATCCTGTTTTTGCCAATGCTCAAACAGCTTTAACAATTGCGCCAAACCCATCGAGTTGACTCTGTCGACCTGTGCGAAATTTAATTCGGCCGCGCAGTTTTGCGGCAATACATAAAGCGGTTCCAGCAGTTGCACGGCGCTTACGTCGATATTGCCGATCAGTGCAAATTGCTGTTCAGGCAATTCGGCAGAGGGCTGTGGTTGAATCTGCAATACCGGTTGCTCGACAAGTGCTGCGGCTTGGTTCTGTGCAGCGATGGTTTCAGGGGGGGCGGTTTTTGTTATTTCAGGGGCGGCGGCGTGCCCATCGGCCAGTAAATGAGCTAAACCTGTCTTATTAAATAACAAACAGACCATTTGATTGGCGCAGGTGATACGTATATTAATGTCCAGTTTTTGCCAGTGCTCGAACAGTTTAAGTAATTGCGCCAGGCCCATGGAGTTGATCCACTCGACCTGGGCGAAATTTAATTCTGCTGTTGCTTTTGACGGCAAGACATAAAGTGTTTCCAAAACACCGGAAGCATCAACATCTACCGTTCCAATCAGCGCGAATTGCTGCGACAGCTTTTCTGTGCTCGGTTGTTGCTGAATTCGTAACTTAGCATTAGTCATGGTTAATAGCCTCGTATAATTCGCTGTGATATAGGAATTGAAAGCCTTTGTCCGCTTCTGGGTCGAATTGGTTATTAAGATCCATAAACGCGCAGACTTGCGTCTGTTGATTCGGGAAAACACGCAACTGCAAATAGTCGGACATGCGCCAAATCAGGTAGAGCCCACCGCCGCCGACACCTGAGTCCAGGCCCATGCCTTGGACATGGCGTGACAGGCGGTTCAGGAATACATTGGGCGTCAAGGTTCCCCAGCTATCGGTCAGGGAAATACCTAATAAACCGTTCTGTATGGAGACATCCAGCCGCAGTAGTTCATCTGCCGCTAGTTCCCGTGAAGTGCCTTTTGCGTACAGGGGCCGCCCTTTACCGTCGCGCGGTGCGCCGCAAAGCCCGTTTTCAATCAATTCGTCCAGCAGGAAAATCGCTGCATCCAGGCGATCCGTGTTAGGTATGGACTGTTCTTGCAGCCATGCATCGACTTCATTGATGATGAATATCTTGTCTTCGCTGTGGGTAAAATGGAATTCCCGGCGTTGCTCCGGGTAACGCATAAATGTCGACAAATCGTCGGTATTTTTATTTTGATGCTGGTTGAGTAACACGCCCCAGCCCAATTGCTGATTAATGGGATGGTCTTGCAGTAATATCCTCCTGACGCCTTGTGTAGCCAAGCCGGGGATCAGGTCGGAAAAGTTTTGCTCTGCGAGGAAGATTAATTCCTGGCGCTGGATGCGCGGGGAAATGGTTGCAGGGTTCGCACGGTAAAAAGCATCGGCGATGTGTACTTGCTCAATGACGTCAGGAGCGGGTTTTGCAGAGCTGTCGGTTTGGCCTATATCGCTGGTTTTTTCGAAATGCTCAACACAAAAAATGGTGACATCGTCATGGAAAACAGATCGTCCCAGATAAGTGGTCAGTGTATTCAGCAAGCCGCTGTTCAGCGTTTCGATGTCACTCTCGCCATGATTAACCAGCACTTCTTCCAGGCGTTCATAACCGAAGCATTCACCTGCATTATTTTCTTCCTCAACGATACTGTCTGTGTATAGAAACAGGCGGTCGCCCAAGTCTATTTCAGTCACCTGTTGCTCATAATCGGTATTGGCGTTCTTGCCCAACGGTAAGCCGCCCAGTTCCAGGCTGTCTAACTGGCTGAGCATGGAACGGTAAAGATAGGCGAATTGATGGCCGGCGTTGGCATAGCGCAGTTCGCCCGTGCGCGTGTCGAGGCAGACGGCGAACATCGTCATCAATAGCGATTGGTGGGCGGTGTTGAAGATGATGTTGCTAAGGCGGGAAAGTATTTTATGCGGTTCTTTTTCTTTTTCTGATTCAAGAAAATTAACGCCGGCCTTGGCGGCGCAGACGATCGTGCCGGCTGCGATGCCGTGGCCGCTGACATCACCGACCAGGATAACGACCCAGCGTCCGTCCACCATGTAGTAATCGTAAAAATCCCCGCCGACTTCGCTGGACGTTATCATTGTCGACAAGCCGCGGACACCGGGCAATTCGATAAGGGGCGGACGCAGCAGGTTTTTTTGCAGGGCGGCGGCGTTGGCTACTTCATCATTTAAGCGGGCGCTCA
>SCST01000194.1 GCA_004299465.1 Methylovulum sp.
GATGTCCCAGGGATTATTGCCGTTAAAGTTAATATCCGTACCTTCCAGCAATCGCTCCAGGTTGTCCCTGAACCTGTTTTGCGTGTTATCAATTAATTTACTCATCGTTATTATAGTTATGATGGATACCCTTGCGCGGCGTAGACATGCGATTACACCGGCTAGCGGTTGGTTAGCGTATATCCCGCAGAGTGATGCGGAGCCTTTTGATGTTGGAATGGCATAAGCGTATCTTATCTGGGATGACCGGCTTCCTCATGACCGATGCGGCAGATACGACAGGCATTCATTGAAAGATTTTATGTTGTCATAATGCACCTCCTGACTTGCAGGGGGCTAGAGTATATCCGGCAGATGACATTATTGTTAATCGCCATTTTATCAACAAGTTGCGCCGTTGAAGCATGCTCCCGGCGCGAGCTAAACGCCCAAGTTATTTTCATTCATTAAAAGGCTGTTATGATCAACGGCAACAATAACGTTTTTGAAACACATAGGGTGACAGGACAGGTGCCAAGATGTTTAGAGTAAGTCAAATCATGCGGGAATTAATCGACCCGACGCCGCTAAAACCGGCGCGGAAACCGGTCGCCCCCGTGGTTATCTGGAACTTGATCCGCCGTTGCAACCTGGCCTGCAAGCATTGTTACACGACATCTGCGGATATTGATTTCCCCGGCGAATTAACGACGCCGGAGATTTATGCCGTGATGGATGATCTGCGGGCCTTTAAAGTGCCGGTGCTGATTTTGTCCAACGATGAGCCCTTGTTGCATCCCGATATTTTCAAGATTTCACAGCGAGCCAAGGACATGGGCTTTTATGTCGCGTTGTCCAGCAACGGCACGCGAATCTCGGCGGCCAATATCGATGACATCGCCGCGATCGATTATCAATATATCGGCGTGAGCCTCGACGGCATCAAGGATACGCATGACCGCTTCCGCCGTATGCCGGGGGCGTTTGACGAAGCGTTGCGCGGCATTCACTTGTGTCTCGATAAAGGCATCAAAGTCGGTATCCGCTTTACGTTAACGCAGGATAATTACAGCGATTTCCCTGCCTTGCTGCAGTTGATGGACGATAACGGCATCGACAAATTCTATTTATCGCATTTGAATTACGGTGGGCGCGGCAATAAAAACCGCAAGGATGATGCGCATTTCGCGATGACGCGCGATGCGATGGATTTACTGTTTGAGACCTGTTACGAATGGATGAAAGCGGGCAAGGACAGGGAATTTGTCACCGGCAATAATGATGCGGATGCGGTTTATTTTTTGCATTGGGTCGCCAAAAACTTTCCCGGACAAGCGGGATATATTAAAGCCAAACTGGAGCAATGGGGCGGCAATGCGTCGGGCGTCAATGTCGCCAATATAGACAATCTTGGGTCTGTCCATCCCGATACATTCTGGTGGCATTATGACCTGGGCAATGTCAGGACACGGCCTTTTTCCGAGATCTGGATGGACACGTCCGATCCGTTGATGGCGGGCCTTAAACAGCAGCCCCGGCCTTTGGAGGGGCGATGCGCCGGGTGTCATTATCAAGCGATATGCAACGGCAACACGCGGGTCAGGGCGGCGCAAATGACTGGGAATTACTGGGCTGAAGATCCGGGTTGTTATTTGACGGACCGGGAAATTGCCGCACCTGCCGGCAGATAACATTTTCCTGTATGGGCTGTCGTTTTCCGGGCCATCAAAACGCTTTGGGCTGAAAGCCGTCCGGCGTATCCATTTCAAAAACGTTATCGTGAATGCGCGCCACATACAGGCCTTCACGCAACGCGCGTTCCCGTAGTGTCGCTGAAATATCGACCGCAGCCAGGATGCCGTGCACGCTTTTGTCCTCGTGTTCAGGAAAATAGTTGCGGAAGCGCCCCAGCAAAGTTTTTATCTGCACAATGCTTTCCTCGCGGGGATGGCTTTTCACTTCGAAGACATACACCTGGTTGATGTCGCCGTTGGCGTATTCGGCAGTAATGGACATGGCGTACCTCAAGAAAAATAATGGCCCAACCATACCATGAACCGTCGGGCTAGGCGATGATGCCGGAACAGCCGTTCGTCCAAGCTGGCATCGTTTTTCACGGCGACTTACTATACAATCAATCCGTTTTCAATCGGCTTCAATCTTTATGTTAAAGAACCGTTTCATTAAACAATTGCTCGGCAGTTTTCTGGACTTGGCGCCGATACTTGCGGTTGTGCTGGTTTTCCAGGTTCTGATCATTCGCCAGCCGGTTCCCGATGCGGGCCAGATGATATTCGGCACGCTCCTGGTCGTGCTGGGGCTGGCTTT
>SCST01000862.1 GCA_004299465.1 Methylovulum sp.
AGCTGTCTTGGAAGCCCATTTTTCGTGAACATTCCGGTCATCGGGGCCTATTTGGCGGTAAGCAAGGAATTGACGATCGAAGACGTGGAGACGGCAATCCGGAGGTTCATAAATCCCCGAGGACATCGGATTTTCAGCGATACGAAGGCGGAGTTGACGATCAAGGCTTTGCGGGCTGGGTACGAATCCGCGCGATATTGAGGAGGATGCGTTGGGAAAAATCAAGATAGTCCGGAAGTTCGACGAGGCGGTGAAGCTGGTCAAGAAACACCAATATTCTTATCATTGGCGGCCCCAATACTTGGAGGATTTAGGCGAAGGACCTCGCTCTTTGGCATGCATGGGGGTGCCCGCCTCAGAAGGGGCAGCAGATTTCATCATGAAAAGCTACAAAGTGACAATGCACAAAGAAAAGTGCACTAAGTGCGGGGCGTGCTGGGTTTACTGTCCCCTGGGAGTGATCCGTGAAGCTGAAGACGGTTATTTCGAGATTGACTACGATTACTGTCGCCCCTGCGGAATCTGCGCACATGAATGTCACTTCGATGCGATTGTGCTGACAAGCGTCGGGGAAGAGGAAGGGAAGAGCTGATGTCTACTAACATGTATATGCGTGGAAACCAGGCTGCCGCCGAAGCTGCCCGCCTTGCCCGTATCGAGTTTATGGGTGCCTACCCCATACCGCCGTCATCTGAAATCATGGAAAGCATCAGTACCTTCATCAACGAGGGCCGGCTAAAGGCCGGCTTCATGGAGGCGGATGGAGAAAAGTCAGCCCAGATCGGATGTTTCGCTGCCGTCTGTGCAGGTTGCAGGACATTTAACGCCACGTCATCCCAGGGTCTGCTCTATATGCATGAGTCCCTGCCCATGATGGCGGGTAACCGGATGCCCATGGTGATGGTAATCGGTAACCGCTCCGTTTTTGCCCCTCATGGGATGTTGAATGACCACACCGACACCATGTTACAGCGCGATGTCGGGTGGCTACAGCTCTACTGCGAAACGGTTCAGGAGGTCTTCGATACCGTCATCCAGGGTTACAGGATCGTAGAGAATCAGAAGGTAAAACTGCCCA
>SCST01000195.1 GCA_004299465.1 Methylovulum sp.
TGATCAAAGCCAATTCATAGACCTCCGCAGTAAAGTGAATCGGGGTTATGCCGTGCCGGATCACAAAATGCACCAGCGTTGCGATGCTGGCGACCGTCATCGTATAAGCGGTAAAACGGGTTGAGCCTATGCGATGTGTCATAACGCCGCTACCCATCGTAAAACAGGCAAATACAACGGCGCTGCCCAGTACCAGCGCCGAACCCAGCCAGATAGCCGACGCCGCCGATGAGAGCTGTTCGATAAAAACCAAGATCATGCCGGAGTAACTTAATGCCAGGGCAAGGCCGGTTTGTGCGGCGATCTTCCGTTTATAGACCAGGGCCGAGAACAGCACGACAAAAGTCGGGTATAAAAACAGGATGATGCGCTCGAGTCCCGCCGGAATGTAATTCAGCCCGGTAAAGTCCAGGTAGCTTGATACGTAATAGCCGATCAGCCCCAGCGCTACGATAACCAGCCATTGTTGTCTATCCAGCGGGTTCATGCCGGATTTTTTATTGTGCCAGATCGCGACCAGCAAAAAAAACGGCAGTGAAAATAGCATGCGCAACGCCATTAATGTAATCGCATCGACCTCGGCGTCGGCGGCGTAAGCCAGTTTGATAATGATGGCTTTGGCGGAAAATCCGAGAGCGCCGAGCAGCACCAAGCAAAAGCCGGTCCAAAAATGATGTTTTTCTGTAGCGGGGTTGGACAACCGTTAAATCCTCATCTGTTAAAGCAGTATTCAGCCGCAGGGCGCACCTTGATTAAGAAAAAAGGTTAAGCACTCAATCATCAAAAACAATAGAACGCAGATGATGATTATGATGAACACTGATAATCTTAAAGCGGCGATCAAATTCTCGCCGCTACCTGAAACGCGCATAGTGGGCAACTTTACCAAACTGAACGTTACAAAATCTTACACATCATCAATGACCAGCGTCATCTGCGTTCCATTTTCTAATTGCCGGGCAGTTCAAAAATAGCATTTACCTGAACGAGTCGATCAAGGCCTTTATCGCGGTTTCCTGGGCCGTGATGGACTCACATAAGCGGAATTGCCGGCTGGCGCGTTGTAAATTCTGTTCAGGCTCGGTGACTTTAAAGTACCGGTTTCCTTCCAGGTAATCCGTATAAAACCGTAAGCCCAATTCAAACGGGATCAGTTGTATGGCAGGGTACAAATAATCATATTCGCTTTCTGAGAAAAACGTCTTAGCTTCGGCCAGGTAATGTTCCAGAATAGCCGCACATACCTCCAGGTCGAATGCGTTTGTTGCCGGATGCCGGCAGCAGGAGCGCAGGCAGTCGCCAATATCGTAATGTACCAGCCCCGGCTTGACGGTATCCAGGTCAATAAGGCTGACGATGGTTTTGCTGTGCCGGTCGAACAGGAAATTGTTCAATTTGGGGTCGCCGTGGATAACGCGCATTGGCAGCAAGCCTTGCTGTTTGGCTGTTTCCAGGGTGGCGGCGATGCGCCCGAAGCAGTCGATAATTTCTGCGCAGTAACGGTCTCTCCTCTGGGATTGCCCCGCAATTTCGTGATAGCGCGCCAGATAGCCCGGCGTAATATGAAAACCGGGCAAGGTATCGTGCAGCAAGGCGGGATTAAGGTCGCTGAGCAGGCGATGGAAATGGCCTAGTGCAAAGCCTGTTTGTTCGGCGTCGGCAAGCGTGCCCAGTGTGTTAAGGCTGCTTGTGTGGTCTATAAAATGTTGCGCCCGCCAGTAATCGCCGTTGTCATCCCGGTAAAACGGTTGCCCGGCAGCGCTTGTTAAGATTTCCGGTATTTGTAAGCGGGCAGCATTTTTTTGCTTAATATGCTGGTTAATGATGATGAGGTTTGCCGTGATCAAGTCAGGGTCAGCGAAAACCTTTGTGTTGATGCGTTGCAGGACAAATTTGGATGCGGCGGCGGTGACCAGGAAAGTATCATTAATCAAGCCCTTGCCTAGCGGCGTTATGGCGAGGGCTGTACCGGGATGGAACTGATTGGCTATGTGAACTAAGGCATTCATTGGGAGTGGAAATTTAAGCTGATAATGCGGTTTAGGGAGGAGCAGGGCTGAAATCACGAAGAACGTAAGGGATACGGCGTTTTGCCATCGATTTTTGGTAACGACAGGCGTAGCGAAACGCAAGGTGGAACCGCCTGAATCGCTTCGTTAATTTTTGCGGCCATGTCTATTTTCTTGTGTTTTAATGTCGATTAAGCTTCTATCTCAAAATATTAGGAATAATGTCCATCTGTTTTTTTTAGGTTGTCATAAAATTAAGGCCGCAGCCCTTGGATTCGACCGCAGCATCGGAAAACCGCAATAGTTACATAAAAGGCAAGAATATAACCATGTTTAGCAGCACATCAAAATACAGCGCTATCTTCTCGAACCTGAAATACGATATTTCTGCGGGTATAGCGGTTTTCCTGGTCGCCGTGCCGTTATCGCTAGGCATAGCGCTGGCATCGGGCGCACCGCTGTTTTCCGGCCTGATTACCGGCATTATCGGCGGCTTGGTCGTTGCTCCGTTAAGCGGTTCATCGCTGGGGATCAGTGGCGCGGCGGCGGGGCTTGCGGTTATTGTGCTCACGGCAATACAGGAGCTGGGCTTCAATGTTTTTTTACTGGCGCTGGTTTTGGCGGGCTTGTTCCAGATCGTTATGGGCTTGTTGAAAGCCGGGGTTATCGCCTATTACTTCCCATCCTCGGTGATTAACGGCATGCTGTCGGGCATAGGCATCATCCTTTTCCTGAAGCAAATTCCGCATGCTGTCGGTTATGATCGCGATTACGAAGGCGATATTACGTTTTTCCAGGCGGATGATTACTCGTCGTTTACCGAATTACTGCACATGCTGGATTTTGTTTCGCCGGGCGCGATATGGGTTGCCGTCGTTTCGCTGGCGACATTGCTGTTATGGGAGCGGCCGGTGCTAAAACAATACCTGTTTTTCCAATGGACGCCATCGGTTTTGGCGGCTGTGGCCGCAGGTGTGCTGAGCAATCAATTGTTGCAGGATTTTTATCCCGACCTCGCGCTCGGCAATGGGCACTTGGTCGTGATTCCGGTTATGCAAAATGCCGCCGATTTGATAAGCCAATTGCATTTCCCCGATTTTTCGGCGCTCACGCATCCCGACGTCTACCTGACGGCGCTGTCGCTGGCGGTTGTCGCGAGCCTGGAAACCTTGCTTGCGGTGGAAGCCGTCGATAAACTCGATGTTTACAAAAGGCCCACGCCGACCAATCGCGAATTGATTGTCCAGGGGCTTGGCAATATCAGTTCGGGCTTGATTGGCGGATTGCCGTTGACACAGGTGATCGTGCGCAGTTCGTTTAACATCCAAGCGGGCGCCAAAACCAAGGCGGCCGGTGTTGTGCACGGCTTGCTGATGCTGTTCACCGCCATTTTCATACCCGCTGTGTTGCACAAGATTCCGCTGGCGAGCCTGGCCGCGATACTGCTTGTCGTCGCTTATAGGCTGGCGAGGCTGCAAGTGCTTGAGACCATGTACAGGGCCGGTTTATATCATTTTGTGCCGTATTGCGCGACGATTGCCGGGCTGGTATTTACCGATATGCTGACTGGCATTATTATCGGCCTGACGACGGCATTGTTTTCGATATTGCTGGAAAATTACAAGACGTCGTTTTATTTTCGGGAAATGCATATCGGCAACAAGATCATATTGCGCCTGGCCGAGCAGGTGTCTTTCCTGAATAAGGCGAATATCCAGCAGACACTTGAACAATTACCGGCGCAATCGGAAGTCGTCATTGATGCGACGCGCTCGAAATATATCGATTACGATGTGTTTGAGATTATCCAGAATTTCAGGCGCGAAGCCGAACTGAAAAATATCAGGCTGACGATTGAAAATCTGCGCGGATACGGCACCCTGGCGCCCGTCAGTAATGCGCGTCCGCCGACTTATGATGCGCAGCAGTCGTTAACGCCGGCCCAGGTGCTGGCAATACTGAAGGACGGTAATGAGAATTTCGTCAATAATTTAAAAGCCAACCGGAACTTGCTGGAACAGGTTAATGATACGCGCCAGGGGCAATTCCCGATTGCGATTATTCTCAGTTGCATGGATTCGCGCACGTCCGTGGAACTGGTTTTTGACCAGGGCTTGGGCGATGTGTTCAGCGTGCGCGTCGCGGGCAATATCATTAATGACGATATTCTGGGGAGTATGGAATTTGCCTGCAAGCTGGCCGGCTCGAAACTGGTTGTCGTGCTTGGGCATACGCATTGCGGCGCTATCAAAGGCGCTTGCGCACAGGTGCAGCTTGATCATTTGACCGGGCTGTTGGACAAAATCAAGCCGGCCGTCGATGCGGTAGGCAGGGATGACGCTGTGCAAATAACGGCGGCTGACGGCGATTGGGTACAAAAAGTAGCCGATAAAAATGTGCAATTGACCGTTGACGAGATCAGGCGCCGGAGTCCGTTGTTGAACGTAATGGTTGAGAAGCGTGACATCGGTATAGTCGGCGCGATGTATGATATTGAAACCGGGAAGGTACGGTTTTATTCGGATGTGCCATTGTGATGCGGCGCAAAGCCTAGCGCTTGTGTTTGCCGGTTATTATGGGTGGTCTTTAAGCCTGCTTACTCGCTTGATATTCGTTGGCTGACTTCATCTGTGTCGAGTTGTTTTCGCTTGTGCACAACGGCAAGGATGAATATCCGGCTCTGACGCAGGTGATAGAGGATGCGCCAAACATAGGCGCTGATTTCTCGCAGGCTGTCTTCGTTAAGCTCGGGGATAGTTTTACCCAGACGGGGAAGTTCGGCTAAGGTATCGGCTTTGCGCAGGATCTCCCTGGTCACGGTGTTGGCGTTTTGCGGCGCATCTTTGGCAATGTAATCGTGAATGGCTTTGAGATCGGCGCGGGCGCTGAGCGTCCAGATTACCACTGTTCTATCTCGCGGCGAATCTCCTCGCTGGGAATCCCCCGGCTTTCTTCCACGTCCTTCAAACCTTGGCGAATCTTGTTGAGCACGTAGAGCCGGTAAACAATTTCGTCGAAATCCACGTTGTCAGGCAAACGCTGGATGGCTTCCATAGCCTCCTGCTTGGCATTATCTGTGAGCATAAAATTTTCTCCTTTTTTGAGGCTGGAATTTGTATACCTGCCTGTATCATGTTTTAAAACAGTATCTAAGAGCTACGGACTCCACAGCAATGCTTAAATTTCTTGCCGCTGCCGCATGAGCACAGTGCTTTCCTGTTTTGCGGCAGCGTTTGGCCTGCTGCGGTAAAATACCTGACGGTGCCGTCCAGGTAAAACCAGCGATTATCCGTTTTATTAAAACGACTGGTTTCATTCATGATCCATTCCTCGCCATCGAACAGGTAATGCGCATTAAACGTTACCGTGGCTTTATGGTCTTTAATGC
>SCST01000196.1 GCA_004299465.1 Methylovulum sp.
GGCTGCCGTCAAGCAATTCTTTGACATGTTTATTGCATTTTCCACAATCACTACCGACACCAAAGCACTGGAATAACTGCCTGCGTGTACAAACACCCTTATCGATTGCATTTTTTATTTGCGTATCGGTTACCGCTTTGCAAACACACACATACATGGGATAACTCCTGGATTGGTAATTTTTGCAAATAGTAACAATTCTCATTAAAAAAATAAAGCTCCTTTTTACATCCCAAGCCGCCAGGCATAAAAACCGTGCTTAAATACTCAATCGCACGCCTATCCAGCCAGCTCGCGGAGCACCGGGGGAGACAAAACGGCCGTCATCAAAATCTGGGAATATTTCAGCGGCATTGCCGTAAACGCCGAACGAACTGTAGTTATTGTTAAAGACGTTATCGAGCTTGCCGAACACGGCAAAATGCGGGTTGATTTTATATTCGGCGGTGGCGTTAAACAGCCAATAGCCTTCTAATGGCGCCCTGATATTCGCTTCATCACCGCGATAAAACTGGTCGCCGCTGTACAGGCCGTTAACGCCCAGCGATACTTTCCGCCATAAATCAACACCGATGCCCCATTTAAACAAATGTTCGGGAATGCCCGGAATCCGGTCACCTGACTTTACGGCAATAAGCTCGTCTTCATTAAGCGGGTCTTGCACTCCGAAGCTATCCAGGAAGGTCGCATCCAGGTAGGTGTAATTGGCCGAAACATGCCAATCGCCAATCGAGCTGAAAAGTTGCGGAAAAGTCATGCTGCTGCCAGCCTCTATGCCGTGCCGCAAGGTTTGTCCGACATTGCTGAAATAGCCCTGGTTATTCAAGTTACTGGAAAAGTCGCGACGGAAAATAATGTCGTTGTTATTGATGGTATGAAAATAGCCCAGGTTCCATTGTCCATCGCCGCCGTTTAAGCGCCCTCTCAGACCTGTTTCAAAGGTATTGGCGACGACTTGTTTCAGCGGCGGGTCGGCGACAAATGAGTTAGGCAGTTTGCACGGCGCTTCGGGGTCGGCGCAGCTTAACTCCATCGCTGTGGGCGCGCGCGCGGACTCGCTGTAATTGCCGTAAATATTCAGGTTTTTATTGACTTGGTATGTCAAACCAGCGGACGGGTTAAAGCGTTCGAAGGTATGCTCGCCGTTGAGGTTCTTGTCCGGGTCATTGATGTATTGATCGGCCAGCGATAAGTCAATATGGTTGTAGCGTCCCGCGACGGTGGCGGTTAAGCGCTCGGTGACGGAAAAACTGTCGGTGATGTAAACGCCGACGATATCGCTGTGCGTATGCAATCTTACCCTGGACTCATCAACCAAAACACCGCTGCCTACCGTACCTCTGTCATCGGTCAACGCGGCCAATTCGGTATCGGAGCCAAAATGCACGTCGGCATTGTCATAACCGGCGCCTACGGTCAGGCTGTTTTCATGCGCGAACACATCCTGCATGAACATTGCCTGCACGGTGCCGCCGCGCGCATACATATGGGTTGCGCTGGTATTGTTGGTCGCGCCTTCAACAGCATCATCGGCTAATACGTCGTTACCGTCGGTATCGACGACCACTGCTTCGCCGTCGCCGGGATCTTCGCATAATTTACCGTCATTTCCGGGCAACTCACAGCCTTCATAATCGCTGTTGTCGCCGTTAAAAGAGCGCATCCGGTTCTGGCGAAAATAAACATTGCCGCTGAGCTCGACGGTATCGTTCAACGCGTAATTACCGGCCAGTTCGGTAAAAAACAGCCGGGTGATGGTTTGGTCGGGATGCGTAAACACGGCGTTGCGGTCTTGCGCCAATAATTGCACCGGCGATGCGCCGTTGC
>SCST01000804.1 GCA_004299465.1 Methylovulum sp.
GATCAGGTGATGGATATGATCCCGGGGTTGTCACGGCAGAAGGGCCTGACTGATACCTTTGCAGCAGAGCGGGAGTTCAAGCAGGCTGAGGCGATTATTAACTCGATGACCCGCAAGGAGCGCGAGATTCCCGAGGTCATCAATGGGAACCGGCGCCTGCGGATCGCCGCTGGAAGCGGCACATCTGTGGCGGACGTGAATCGTCTGCTCAAGCAGTTCGTCCAGGCCAGAAAACTGATGAAACATGTCATGCCAGGGGGTAGTGGAGCGAGAGGGAAAATGGCAAAGCGCCTTCGGTCCTTTATGGGAGCGTAACGGCGAGCGGATGAGGGGGAGACAAAGATGTCTGTGAAGATCAAATTGCGGCGGATGGGGGCAAAGCAGCACGCCTTCTACCGCTTGGTCGTGGGAGACTCACCGGCCGCAGGGGGCGGCAAGGTGCTGGAGACCCTGGGTACTTACGATCCCCACGGGGAGCAACCTGCGCTTTCCGTGCAGGCGGAGCGTGCATTGCATTGGTTGCAACGGGGCGCTGAACCTACCGACAGCGCCCGACAGCTTTTGCGGCGGGCAGGTGTCATGCGGCAATTGGCTGAATTGAAGGCCGCAGGCAAGGGTCAATAACCCTAGGTTCGTGACCAAAGCATAACGCACCGGAAGGAGAGAAGATGGAAGACGGTCCGTCAGTTCCGAGTCAGGATACCATGGAGGAAGCGAAGGCGCTCAAAGAGCTGGTAGAACGGATGGCCATGGCGCTGGTGGACAGTCCGGACCAGGTGACCGTCGATGCGGCAGAGGAGGACAATGCGTTGGTCCTCCGCCTGCGAGTGGCCTCCTCCGATGTCGGCAGGGTGATCGGAAAGCAGGGCCGGACGGCCAAGGCGATGCGCACCGTACTGCACGCCATCGCAGCCAGATCGAAGCGTCGGGCCGTCCTGGAGATTCTGGAATAGGTGAATGCCGTCGTCACACCTTGTACTGGGTAGGACGGTCAAGGCCTGGGGGCTGAAGGGAGAAGTGAAAGTACAGCCCTACGCTGACTCGATCGCAATTGCAGCAGGATCGGCAACCGTATACCTCAGGGGGGCCGTAGACGATCTTGTCGAGTATATCGTGGAACGGGTTCGGCCGACAGCGGGTTCAGCCTGGATCATGCAATTACAGGGCGTACAGACTATTGAACAGGCGGAACATCTGGTTGACCGTGAGGTGCTCATCCCCAGGTCGGCTGCCCCAACGCTTCCTGAGGGAACGTATTACCATGCTGATCTCATCGGCCTTACGGTCGTGACTGAAGAAGGCCGAAGGCTCGGACGGATCGCCGAAATCCTGGAAACGGGCGCCAACGATGTCTACGTGATCCACGGTGAAGATGAAGATTCGGAGTGGCTGCTTCCTGCGACCCGAGAGGTCGTGAGAAGGATCGATCTTACAGGGGAGATCATGCTGGTCCGTCTTCTGAAAGGGATGATCGAAGCTGAGGCAGTATGACATCCTCACACTCTTCCCCGGGTTCTTTCAGGGACCGCTTTCTGAAAGCATCCTCAAGCGAGCCCAGCAGCGCGGTTTCGCACAGATCACGGTCCACGATCTTCGGAGTTATGCT